>JAFAOB010000420.1 GCA_019238055.1 Alphaproteobacteria bacterium | reverse complement strand
AATTCGCCGCCGCAAACCGGGCAGGATCACGCCCGACCTCGCGGACGATCTGTTGCACCTCGCGCCATTGAGCGCCCCAGCGCACGACATCGGGCTCGTTTGCGAACCAGCCGTCGAAGTGCCGCGCGGCGCGCTCGAAGGCCGGACGGACCGAACCCGCCAGCCAGATCGGCGGCCCGCCGGGGCGATGCGGTGTCGGGCCGAGTACGCCGCCTTTGACCGACCAGCGCCCCTCCCAATCGACCGGCTGCCCGGTCCACAAGGCGCGGGCCAAGCGCAGGCCCTCCATCATGCGGCCGACGCGGCCCTCGAACGGCACGCCGGCAGCGGTGAATTCCGCGCGGATATTGGCGACGTCGGTGGCAATGCCGGCCCCGAGCACGAGCCGGCCTTGGCTGATGCGGTCGAGGGTTGCGAGCTGATGCGCCAGCACCACCGGGTTGCGCAGCGCCGGCAGAAACACCGCGGTACCGACCGATACCCTGCGGGTGCGCGCTGCAACTGCTGTGAGCAAGGTCAGCGGGTCGTGCCGCGGCCGCGCCAACAGCGAGTCGCCGACCCATACCGCATCATAGCCCAGCGCCTCGGCCCGCTCGGCAAGAGCCAATAGCGGACCCGTTTCCGGGCGGCCCTGCATGACCGCTTCCCGGGTCGGCAGCAGATATCCGATACGCGGCGCCATCTTGCCTCCTTTTGCGGTTTATCTCCCGCAATCACGGTAGTGGGAAAACACCAGCCGCATCGTTCTCCAGAAAAGATCTGATCTCCGCGCAGCGCTCGCGGAGCAAGCAGATAATCTCCGCTGTGGAGCAATTGCCCGCCCGAATCCAGACTATCTTTGGCGGTGCCCCAAAGCGAATGCTAAGCTCTCGGAAGTCTCCGTCTTTGCTCACAATTGCGAGCCCTTGCTGACGCGCGTGTTCCCAAATTGCGCGATCAGAACTTCCCACCAGGTCGTAATGACTTAGATGAACGCACCCTGGATACAGATCCTTAAGCTCCACAACCAGTCTTGCCGCGAGGTTTTCATCGAACAGCAGCATTCGTTGGCGAGTTGTTAAGGGTGCTCACCTCGGTACACTCACGCTCAGCGGCGAAAGCCAAACAGGCGCGAATATCGTCTGTAGACAGCTGCGGAAAATCCGCCAGGATGTCTTCTTGAGTCATGCCGGAGGCAAGATATGAAAGAACGTCACCGACGGTGATACGCGTTCCACGCACACGCGGCTTCCCAAAGCGGATCTCAGGATCGCGAACGATTCTGCTTTGGTAATTCATAGGCTGACAATAGGCGGCCGCACCGAGGCAGGCAAGAACCGGGTTTTTTGTCGAGCTGCCCCGGGCGGCCGGTAAAACTACTCGGCCGCACCCCGGCGATGCGAGAAGCCCTGCTCCTGGCTGGTGATGAATTCGAGCAAGGCGGCGCGACCCTCGTCATTCTGGCGGCGGGCGCGCAGGATCGCGTCACCGATCTGGCTCGGGTCTTCGACCCGCTCGCTCCAGCCACCGAGATCGCGGCCGATATTGGCGTAATTGCCGCCGAGATCGCGCGCACGGTAGCGATTGTGGGACAATTGCATTGCGTGCGTCTCAATCGCCATTGTCGAATTGTTCAACACAATCGTCGTGATCGGGATGCCGCAGCGCACCGCCGTCTCGAAATCGAGTCCGGTCATGCCGAAAGCGGCATCGCCCATGAAATTGGCGCAGAATTTGTCGGGGGCGGCGACCTTGGCGCCGATCACCAGTCCGAGCCCGGTGCCGAGCTGATGCGACTTGCCCCAACCCAGATAGCTGCGCGGCCGTGTCGCACGATAGAACGGATGCAGCTGCTCGCGCGGGCTCCCCGAATCATGGGTCACGATCGCCTGCGCCGGGTCGATCACGCGCATGAACTCGGAAATGACCCGATAGGGATTGATCGGGCGCTCGTTCGAGTGCAGCTTTGCATGCCAGCGGGCGAGCCATGCCTCGCGATGTTCGGCGACTTCGCGTGCCGTCGCGTTGCCGCGCACCCGACCGCCGAGCCGGTCCTTGACCGCTTCAGCGAGCTGCGCCAGTACCAATTTGGCGTCACCCAAAATGCCGATCTCGATTGCGCAAGATTTGTACAAATCGCGCGAATCATTGGTCGCGTGGATCATCTTTTTGCCGGCGGGCAAGACCGGGGTGGTGACGCCATGGCGCGTCAGGCTCGTGCCGACAGCAAACACCAGATCGGATTTATGCAGGAACTGGCGCCCGTGCCCGGTGAATGATCCGCCGCCCGGGCCCAATGCCAGCGCGTGATCCTCGGGAAAGGCGCTCTTGCCATCGACCGTGGTCATGACCGGGGCTTGCAGCAGCTCGGCGAGCGCCACCAGTTCCGGTGTTGCCTCGGCGTAAAAGATGCCCTGGCCGGCGAGGATCATCGGGCACGAGGCCTCGATCAGCATCTTCGCCGCATCGTCGATGTCGCGTGCGTCGCCGGCCGAGCGGGTCGGGCGCACCGGATGGTAATTCGCCGGATCGACCTCGACTTCGATGCCGGTCACGTCGGCCGGGACTTCGACCATGACCGGGCCCGAGCGGCCGATCTTCACCTGGGCGAAGGCGCGCCGCATGATGTTGCCGATCTCATGCGGCAGCTGGACCTCTTCGATCGATTTCGCAATCGAGGCATAGGTGCGGCTGGTTTTGAACATCGGAAAGAGTTGCGCCGTCTCGCGCGGATGTCCGAGCGGCAGGAACACGACCGGGGTCGAGTCGGAAAAGGCGGTGGCGACGCCGGCAAACGCGTTTTCGGCACCCGGCCCATATTGCATGGCAAAAACCCCGGGCGGACGTCCGTTTGACACTCGGGCGAAGCCGTCGGCCATATGCACGCCCGCCCGCTCTTGTCGGCAGACGACCGGCTTTATGCCAGCCGCAGCGGCGGCTTCGATGATCGGGGTCGTCGGAAAGCAGAAAAGGGTCGAAACCCCCTCACGCTTCAGGATCTCGGCAATGACTTGCATCACCTGCATCACTCGTTCCTCCCGGCTGGCTGAAAGGTATCCAACAAATAGCGCCGCGCGGGTATCGTAGCGGCGCTGGCATCGCTTACCGCGGATGCCGGCTCAGCGCATCACGCCGCACGCACCGGCTCGCTTTCGCCAGCATGGCGAGCGCCATCGCGCTTTGTCAAGGCAAGCCCCGGACCGGGCGGCTTTTGCGATCCCGGATCGGGCTCGGGAGTGATCAAGGTCAGCAAGGCAGGGCGGAACAGCAATAGCGCATTCCGCCATCCTCGACCTTCCAACATACCGGGACGGCGACTCGGCAGCTTTGTCGCATCAAGGCACATACCGTGCCTGACGGTCGCGCAGAGTGGCGGAAGGCGCTGCGCTTTTCCGCCCTACGCTCGCTTAATTTTGTTTGGCTGGCTACCGCCTTTTGATGGATTTAATGTATATAGGATGTAGGATGTTTGATCAGACGAGCAAATAAGAAGCACACCGAAGTCGATCAGCAAGGTGCGCAGCGCGCTTAGTCTGGTCCAAGTAGGTACGACATCATGCGCCGCGGGGAGCATCAAAAGATGGAACAACGTCTGGTTGCTTATCAGTATGGTGCAGAAAAACATCAACTATACTTGGACCACTATCAACGACATTTTCAACATTTCGCTGAACGTCACATTAACTTATTGGAGCTTGGCATTTATCGAGGTGGGTCTCTACTACAATGGCGAGATTTCTTTCGAAAAGGGCAAATCATTGGACTGGATTTGGACCCGGTTGCCCTAGATGATCCCACCGGACGAATCATTACTTATCAAGGTGATCAAACAGATTTAGAGGCGGTTTTCAGAATTCCCGAGCGAGCCTGCCTGCAACCAGGAATATGCAGGCCGCCTGGAGCAGCGACTG
>JAFAOB010000419.1 GCA_019238055.1 Alphaproteobacteria bacterium | reverse complement strand
CCGATCGGGGCCTTTTTTCATGTGCCGCACGGTTTGTCGAATGCAATGCTGCTGCCTGAAATCACCGCGTTTTCGGCCCCGGCCGCACTCGACCGCTATGCCGATTGCGCCCGCGCGATGGGGGTGGCCGACGCGGAGGAGGGCACTCAGGGAGCGGTCGCCCGCCTGCTCGACGAATTGCGGCGGCTCAATCGAGATCTACAGGTGCCGAGCCCGCACGATTACGGTATCGATGCGGCTCGCTACGAGGAACTGCTGCCGGTTATGGCGAGCCAAGCCTTGACCTCGGGCTCTCCCGCCAACAACCCGCGCGTGCCGACGGCAGATGAGATCATCGAGCTGTACCGGCGGATGTACCAGTAATCAAGCGGAAAGCCAGCACCCGGATCGATTGGGACGAAAGCGTTATGTAGGCTGGTACGAGCGGAGGGCGGCTGAAATTGGCCGAGATCGGATTGTTTGAAGCGATATATTCAGCACGCTCGTTGCGCCGCCTGAAACCCGATCCGGTTCCAGACGAGCTGATTACGCGAATCCTCGACGCCGCAATCCGCGCACCTTCGGCAGGAAACGCCCAGAACTGGGCATTTATTGTCGTGCGCAACGCCGAACTCCGCGATCAGATCGGACAAATCTACCGCAAAGCATCTGATATCGCGCAAGCGATTTATGCCGCCCGCGGCCGGCCGGCGCATCTGAGTGACCAGCAATTCGCCCGCATGCTTCAAGCCGGGGCCCACCTGTGGGAGCACATGGGCGACGCCCCGGTTCTGCTGATTCCGTGCCAGCACCGTCCATTGCTGCCGCTGCGCGATGTCCTGCCGCCCGACATCGCCGCGCATTATGACGACGAACTCGCCTATGCCGACCGCATCCGTGGCGCCAGCATCTATCCGGCGCTCCAAAATATCCTGCTCGCCTGCCGCGCGCTGGGCCTCGGCACCGTAATTACGACGAACCACATCCGCTGCGAGGACGAAGTCAAGGCACTGCTCGGGATTCCCGAGGACGTCGACACCTTTGCAATGATGCCGATCGGGTGGCCATTTGACAAATTCGGGCCTCTGACCCGGCGCCCACTCTCCGAAGTCGTACATGCCGATCGCTGGAGTGCGGGTTAACGCGTCAGCAGCGATATCAGAAGCGCCAGCGCCAACAGAGCAGCGATACCCTGCCAGACTTGCACCGGGGCGCGCTCGTAAAGAGTGGGAGGTCGTTGCGGCGCGATCGGCGAGCGCGCCGGGCCGGATTCGATCTCGAGCGCGAACTCGGTCACATCGCGAAAGCGCCTCGCAGGGTCGATCGCGATGGCACGCGCGAGCGCTGCCGACAGCCACGCCGGCAGGTCCGGCCGCAGGGCCAAAAAGTCCTTTGGGCGATTGCGCCGCGGCGGGCTGGTCGCGTCGGCATTGCCGTATGGGAATTCGCGCGTAAACGCGCGGAACATCGTTACACCCAAGGCATAGATGTCGGTGGCTTCGTTGCCCGGATCGCCTTCGAACATTTCGGGTGCCATATAGGCGGTGGTTCCCGGGATCTCCTCCGGCGGAAAATCCTCTAATCCGGGGATACGGACCACTCCGAGATCGATCAGTTTGAGGGATCCATCGCCTTCAAGGATAATGTTGTCCGGCTTGATGTCGCGATGAATGATACCGACGCGATGCAGCGCGGCCACCGCGTGGGCCAAGGTCACACCGACCTTTCGCCCTTCCTCCAGCCCCAGCGCTGGACTGCGGGACAATCTCGCTTCCAAAAGCTCGCCCTGGTAGAGCGGCATGACGGTATAGATGCAGGTCTGGCGGCCAGGCGGCAGTTCAATAATCCGCCCAACCCAAGGACTATGCACCCGCGCGCCAACCCAAGCTTCACGCAGAAACGCCGCGCGGTACGCCTCCACTGTGGCGACCTGCGGCTTGGGGAACTTCAACGCGACCGTACCGCCTTCAACGTCGTCCTCGGCCGCAAACAATCGGGTAAATCGGCCATCCGAGATCAGCGCCTTTAATACAAATCCATCGATTGTCTCGCCGACAACCGGGACCGGGATTATCGGAAGGTTTAGCAGAGCGGTGCCGATATCGGCCGATCCGGCCGCCGGCAGCCCGACCACGTCGATAACCAGAGCGGTGCAATTATCCGTGCTGCCAGATTGAAGCGCCGTCTCAACCAATGCGCCCGCCGTATCCTCGGGAGCGGAGCGCTCGCGCAGAATGTCGGCAATGCTGTGATCGGCGAGAAACCCGTGCACGCCGTCGCTGCACAACAGGAAGCGGTCGTGCAGCGCCAGCGGTTGCACCGCGTAATCGAGGCGCAGTTCCGGTTCGACGCCGAGCGCACGATTGAGGGTGTGCGAGCGGCCGCTTCCATCCGGACGCACATGGTCAACCGTCAAACACGTCAAGCGATCTCTGCTGAAGCGGTAAGCCCGCGTATCCCCGACATGCAGCAGGTGGGCTGTACGCCCCCGCAATACGAGTGCGGTGAAGGTGCAGCCCATCCCCGTCAGCTCGGGGTCAAGACGACCGTGGGTATTGATCCAGCCGTTCAGCGCGCTGAGGATCTTGGCACCGGCCCGCTGCACCTCCATGGTCTCGGGCAGGTCACAAAATCCGTCGAGGAATCCGCGCACCGCGGTTTCGGCTGCTGTGCGGCCACCTTTTGCGCCACCAATGCCGTCGGCGATCGCCGCAATCACCTCCTGGCGTGGCTCGGGCAGTTCCGCGCCATAGAGTGCCGCGGCAAAATCCTCATTTTCTCGGCGCGGCCCGGTCTTCGAGGCAAAGCCGACGCGGGCCTGTACACCGACCTCAGTGCCCGTCACAGCATCGCTTCCGCCCATCCCCAATTGGTTCAAACGCGGTCTCGCTCAGACGACATGCGTGAAATCGCATTCTCCGCCTCAATCGGGTCACCCGATTTTAAACCTGAACAGACCCCGTTAAACAACACCCCGATGCTAATGCAGCTGCCCATCCCTATACCAACGGACTTGCTCTCGCTTGATTGGGTTGATTACGCTTATTTTCATAAATGAATTGTCATATTGACTTAAATTTCGTCAAATAAATGCCTAAAGAATAGGCAGAGATGTGCGTAGCTGATCATTTCGGTCGGCATATGTAATGTAAGAAATATCCGCCGGTACTCGATGCGTTCCGGAACTCAAGCTGACCAGTAGCGCGGTCAAGGTCGAAAAAGCCCTTCTTTGGATCACGCCAGCTTATCCATTTGTCGGTAATCGTCGCGGAAAATGAGCCGACGCGGTCACGATCGAGATCGATGTCAAGCGGCCAGCTCGCTCCGCTAGCAGGGTTAGTGCAACGCAGGTGCAGTGTTTCTGCAGTGTCGGCGCGATCGTACTGGGTCAAGGCCGATATCAGAGCCGCCGCCGCGATCCCGCCCACGAACCAGGGTTTTACATAGCGGCGCGCGGCCTGCGGCAAAGCCTCGCAGCCTGCGCGCCGAAACGGGAACAAACAGAGCTTTGGGGTGCCGAAGCTTTGAATACAGCCAGCTACGGTCTTCAAATTAGGCATGGATCTTGCCTCTCAGGCTAAGCCGATCGAGGAGGGTGTGCCATCCGCCTTGGCTGGAAGGATACGGCTCGACCCTACGGTGCGATTACAACAGCAAGAGGCACAGAGATGTTACTTCCATCGCCAAAATGGCTCGACACCGGCTCCAACGCTTGGCAAATGGCGGCCGCTACCTTTGTCGGTCTGCAAAGCGTGCCCGGGCTGGTGGTTCTCTATGGCGGAATCGTCAAACGCAAATGGGCGATCAACTCGGCTTTCATGGCGATGTACGCCTTTGCCGCGGTGATGGTCGTCTGGGTGCTGTGGGCCTACAACATGTCATTCGGCGAGCAATTGTTTCCGTTTTGGGGCAAGCCGCATCCGGCTATATCGGCCGCCTTCATGCTCCAGCAGGCGACGATCCCCGCTGCCGCCTCAGGAATGCCGCCGCTGGGTTTCCCGATGGCGACAATGATGTTCTTCCAGTTCGTCTTTGCCGCAATCACGGTAATTATCCTCGCCGGGTCGCTGATCGGCCGAATGAGCTTCAAGGCCTGGATCATTTTCGTGCCGTTGTGGATGACATTCGTCTACACGGTCGGATGTTTTAGCATTTGGGGTGGCGGCTGGCTGGCGCAGCTTGGGACACTCGATTTCTCGGGCGGCTACGTGATCCATCTCGCCGCCGGCACCTCGGGCTTTGTCGCGGCAGCGGTGATCGGCCCGCGCATTCGACAGGACCGCGACCATTTCCCGCCCAATAGTTTGCTAATGGCGCTTGTCGGGGCCGGGATCCTGTGGCTCGGTTGGAATGGCTTCAACGGCGGCGATCCCTACTTCGCCAATGCCGACGCCTCCGCGGCTATCCTCAACACGAACCTGTGCACCTGCGTCGCGCTGTTGGTCTGGACGATCATGGATTCGATGGCCTATGGCAAGCCGTCTGTCGTCGGCGCGATTAACGGCATGATTGCCGGTCTCGTCGGCATCACCCCGGCAGCGGGCTACGTCAACGGCTGGGGTGCCATCATCATTGGCGTCTGCGCCGGCATCATTCCGTGGTTCGTCATGAATAAGGTTCAGACGACGGCGCTGTTCCAGAAGGTCGATGACACGTTGAGCGTGCTGTCCACCCATGGCGTTGCCGGATTGATGGGTGGCCTGTTGACCGGCATTTTGGCCAATCCCGATATGATCGAGTACATTGGCACCGAAAAGGATGCGCCGGGCGTGAGCGGAACCGGCTGGCTCTATGGAAGCTTCCACCAGTTCATGCTGCAGGTCTACGCGGCGGCGTTCATCATCGTGTTCAATGTCGTGGCAACCTTTGTCATCCTTAAGGGGATCTCGATCTTTGTCTCGCTGCGGATGGACGAGGCCACGTTGCGCGTCGGCGACGATGCGGTCCATGGCGAGACCGCCTACAACTTCGGTGACGGCGAAGAAATACCCGCCATCGCCGAATAACAGCACCCGCTCATTGGGCGGTGGGAGGGGCCGGTCGCCTTGACCGGCCTTGCTCGGTCGAGGCGACTCAGTGGAAGGCGCCGCATCGTCGTCTCGCGCGAAGCAATACGAGATGGTGATCCCATGAAAAAGATTGAAGCGATTATCAAGCCGTTCAAGCTCGACGAGGTCAAAGACGCCTTGCACGAGGTGGGCATCACCGGCATGACGGTCAGCGAGGTCAAGGGCTTCGGACGCCAGAAAGGTCATACCGAAGTCTATCGCGGGGCGGAGTACATTATCGATTTCCTTCCCAAGATCAAAATCGAGGTGGTGCTTGACGATCGCCTTGTCGAACGCGCCGTGCAGGCAATCCAGGATGCCGCGCGCACCGATAAGATCGGCGATGGCAAGATCTTTGTGCTATCGGTCGAACACGCAATCCGCATCCGCACCGGCGAGACCGGGCCGGATGCGGTCTGATACTGGCCGCACTCGGCAAGACGCTAAGTTCGACTTTGGCCATTTGGGCGGTATAGCGAGGGTGTTGGGTGGCGAAGCGGATGGGGTAGGCAGGCGGGTCTCTGCCAGGAGATGCCGCCATGCTCATCTGCCCGCCCGCTTCGCCGCTGTGATCCTACCATTTGCCGCGCTGTTTGCGCAGGACCGGGCGTGGCGTCATGCGCAGATGCTGCTGCTGGGTGCGCTGCTGACCCCGGCCAGCGCACGGTGTGCCATTCTGCGGATGGTCGGCCTGCGCTGGGAGCGGCACTTCGTCAGCGATCATCGGGTGCTGAACCGCGCCGTCTGGCGCCGCCGAATTGGCACGCGCCTGCTGTTTGACATGCTGCTGGCGGCCTTTGCGCCGCGCGGC
>JAFAOB010000412.1 GCA_019238055.1 Alphaproteobacteria bacterium | reverse complement strand
CTCCGGCGGTGAGGGTCGGCTTTGGCTTCAATGGCTTGATCCGCAGCTTACCCAAAACCGCCTGGCCTTACGCGTAAAAACGCGCGATTTCGCGAGTGATTCTATAAGCTTAGAGTTTATGGACGGACACTAGCTAGGTTAGCTAATGTAGGATTTGATCGCAAATCCCTTGACTGTCAAATGAGAGAATACTCTTTGGGCCTAGGTTCAGCTCATGATGTACCCCATCAGTTTAGCACCCTATGCGTCAAAGCCGGAAGAGAGTCGCGGACGCCTTCATCCGGAACCCGAGCATGCGATGCGCTCACCGTTTCAACGCGATCGCGATCGCATCATCCATTCGAGCGCCTTTCGCAGGCTGACCCATAAAACCCAGGTCTTTGTCTATCACGAGGGCGATCATTACCGTACCCGGCTGACCCACAGCCTCGAAGTGGCGCAGATTGCCCGTACGATCGCCCGCGCTCTCGGCCTTGACGAGGATCTCGCGGAAACCGTGGCACTCGCGCACGATCTCGGCCACACACCATTTGGTCATGCCGGGGAAGAGGCGCTCAACGCCGAGATGGTTCGGTTTGGCGGGTTTTCGCACAACGAGCAGACCTTGCGCATCCTGACTCGGCTCGAGCGGCGCTACGCCGAATTCGATGGACTCAACCTGACCTGGGAAGCGCTCGAAGGGACCGTCAAGCATAACGGTCCGTTGCGCGGTCCGGGCATCGAGCGTCCGGTCCCGCCGACGATCGCCGAATATGACCACAGCCATCCGCTGGCACTCGACACTTTCGCCGGGCCGGAGGCGCAGGTCGCCGCACTCGCTGACGATATCGCCTACAATAATCATGATATCGACGACGGTCTGCGTGCCGGATTGTTCCCCATTGCTGATCTCGCTGACGTGCCGTTGGTTGGGCCGGTATTCCGGTCAGTCGGCGCGTGCTATCCGGGGATCGAGGAGCCGCGGCTGATCCATGAGGCGATCCGCCGCGTTATCGACCACATGGTCGTCGATTTGATTGCGGAAACACAGGTGCGGATTGCCGATAGCAAGGTTCGATCAGCCGCGGAGATACGTGCACTGAAGCAGCCGGTCGCCGCGTTCTCCGATGAGATGCGCAGAAACGATCGCGCGCTTAAGGGTTTTCTGTTCGAACGGATGTACCGGCATTACCGTGTCAATCGGATGAGCTCGAAGGCGCGCCGCGTCATTCGCGACCTTTTTGGGTTGTACCTGGCCGAGCCCGAATGTCTGCCCGGAGAATGGCGGCGGCTTGCTGCCGGTCCCGGCGAAGCACAGACCGCACGCGTTGCCGCGGATTACCTCGCCGGCATGACCGACCGCTACGCGCTCGATGAGCATCACCGCCTGTTCGACACCTATGCGCCAACTTAATCGCTGGTCTGTCGACCCAATCGCTGGCCAATCACCCAGGGAATCACCAAATGTCGAAACCAACGATCGGAATGGTAAGACACTGCACTTGAGCTAAACCTGAATATATTGTTGGATATGCAAATTTTTCACCCAATTTGTCCTTGCCCGGACTTGATCCGGGCATCCACGTCTTTGTTTCGGGCGTCGGAAGGCGTGGGTGGCCAGGTCAAGCTCGGCCAAAGCGATGAGTTGAGCGAATGATGATCAATATTGTCCAGGATGTGCGCGCATTTGTCGTGGCCGCAATCGACGACCTGATTTCACAAGGCGTGCTGCCGCAAGGGCTCGATTTGGCGCGAATTGCGGTCGAGCCGCCGCGCGATCCGGCGCATGGCGACCTTGCCACCAACGCGGCGATGGTGTTGGCCGGAGCGGTCAAGCAAAATCCGATGGCGTTGGCCGAGCAGATTGCGCCGGCAATGATGGCGCGCGAGATCGAGACCGGTGATTACTGTGGTCATGGGCTCGTCGTGACACCCGCGCGTCCCGGGTTTTTGAATATTCGGCTGGCGCCGGAGGTTTGGCACGCGCAGCTGCGTGCAGTTCTGCGCGCGGGCACGAGTTTTGGCGACTCGCGCTTGGGTGCGGGTGAGCGGGTCAATGTCGAATACGTCTCGGCCAATCCGACCGGGCCGATGCATGTCGGCCACGGTCGCGGCGCCGTCGTCGGCGACGCGCTTTCGTCGTTGCTGGCCAAGGCTGGGTTCGCTGTCCATCGCGAGTATTACATCAATGATGCCGGTGCTCAGGTCGATATCCTGGCCCGTTCGCTGTACCTGCGTTACTGCGAGGCGCTCGGCGAAGATATCGGCGCCATTCCCGAGGGGCTTTATCCCGGCGAATACTTGGTCGAAACAGGCCGCGCCTTGGCAGCGCGCGACGGTGGCAAGTGGCTGGACCGCCCGGAAAGCGAGTGGCTCGGACCACTGCGTGATTTCGCCATCGAAGAGATGATGGCGCTGATCCGTGACGATCTCACGGCACTCGGTGTCCATCACGACCTGTTCGCCTCGGAACGCCGTCTGGTTAATGAAGGTGCGATCGACGAATGTCTCGCCGCGCTTGACCGGCGCGGGCTGATCTATACCGGCGTCCTCGAACCGCCCAAGGGCAAAACCCCCGAGGATTGGGAACCGCGGCCGCAAACCCTGTTTCGCGCGACGCAATTCGGCGACGATGTCGACCGACCGCTCAAGAAATCGGATGGTTCGTGGACCTATTTCGCCGCCGACATTGCCTATCATCGCGACAAATTCCGCCGCGGGTTCGCCAATCTGATCGATATCTGGGGCGCCGATCACGGCGGCTATGTCAAACGGATGCAGGCGGCGATACGGGCGGTGACTGACGGCAAAGCGGCACTCGACGTTAAGATCTGTCAGCTGATCAATTTGTTCGACAAGGGCGCACCGGTACGCATGTCAAAGCGCGCCGGCACCTTCGTTACATTGCGCGAGGTCATCGACGAGGTCGGGAAGGATGTTTTCCGCTTCATCATGCTGACCCGACGCAACGACCAGCCGCTCGATTTCGATTTCGCCAAAGTCACCGAACAATCGAAAGACAATCCGGTCTTTTATGTACAATACGCACACGCCCGCGCCGCTTCGGTCATGCGCCATGCCACGGAAGCGTTCGCGCCCGCCGAATTGAGCGATACCGCGCTCATCGATGCACCGCTCGACCGGCTCACAGACCCGGCTGAGCTCGCGCTGATTCGTCAGCTCGCGCAATGGCCACGCCTCGTCGAGGGTGCCGCGGAGGCGCACGAGCCGCACCGTATCGCGTTTTACTTGCAGGACGTGGCCGCTCAGTTCCACATGTTGTGGAACAAGGGCCGGGACGAGGCTACCTTGCGGTTCATTCTCGCCTCTGACCCGGAACTGACCCGCGCGCGGCTGGCTCTCGTGCGCGGCGTCGCAATCGTCGTCGCCTCTGGTCTCGCTGTCATCGGGGTGGAGCCGGTCGAGGAGATGTGAGGATGGCCTACAATCTCGAAGAGGTCGACCCTGGGGAGGGGGGTGAGCTCTACGCCGACCGGCGCGAAGACGATGTGCCGCGTTCGGGACGACTGCTGCGAATTGTCGGTGCGCTGGTCGTCATGGGCTTGTTCGCTGGCGGCTTGTGGTTCGCTTACCATCTGGGGACGCGCCACGCCGGGGATATCACCGGAACGAGCGATGTCCCGCTGATCCGCGCCGATAATCGGCCGATCAAAGTGAAGCCGGACAATCCGGGTGGCATGCAGGTTCCCGATCGCGACATGCTGATCTACGGCGAGCAGCGTCCACAGGTCGAACATCTACTGCCGCCCCCAGAGCAACCCATGCCGCGCCCGGTGCCGCCCCCGATCTCGTCGAAAGTCCAAACCGCCACCCCGGCGGCCTCTGTACTTTCAGCACCGTCGGCGCCGACACCCACTACGACAGCACCAGCTTCAGCCGCTCCAGCTCTCACTCCCGCTCCGACCGCGACCGACCCGATCGCCGAGCGTATCGGGCAACTGGCGGCCGTGCCGCGCACCAGCCCGGCAAAACCGCCACCCGGAGTCGCCCTTGAGAAAAAGGGATTGCGGCTGCAGCTCGGCGCCGTGCGCACCGAAAGCGAAGCGCGCGGCGAATGGGAACGGTTGAAACGCAAGAATACCGATCTCCTCGGGACACTGTCGGCGGTCGCGGTCCGCGCCGATCTCGGTGAAAAAGGAATATATTACCGGATCCAAGCCGGGCCGATCTCTGACCCCTCGACGGCCGACCGGATCTGCAGCGAGCTGCGGCAACGCCATCTTGGGTGCATGATTGTCCGCTGACGCTTAGCAGATCCTCGAGTAAGGCAAACTCGCCGTTCTAGGCGGTTATTGCCGGGGCCACGGCGGCAATCCATGTTGAGCTGGGCAGCGAGCGAACCGCCGTCGCGGCTTGCGTGCGGAGAGTGGTGGTATTGGGAAGGACATCATCGTGTCGATCGATACGCCGGCGCTGAGCGGACCTCGCGCCGTCGTCCTTGGTTGCGCCGGCGAAGAACTGCGCGCTGATGAGCGGCAGTTCTTCGCCGAAGCCAATCCAGCGGGCTTCATCCTGTTTCGCCGCAATTGTCGTGCTCCTGATCGGGTGCGACGGCTCGTTGAGGATTTGCGCGACAGCATTGGGCGTGACGATGCACCGGTGCTGATCGATCAGGAAGGCGGGAGGGTGGCGCGGCTGCGGCCACCCTGCTGGCGTGCCTATCCCTCGGCAGGGCAAATCACCGCTTTGCCTGATCCCCTTGCCGAAGAGGCGGCGCGGCTCACTGCCCGGCTGATTGCCGATGATCTGGGGCGGCTTGGCATCACCGTCGACTGCATGCCGGTCCTGGATTTAGCGGTTTCCGGCGCCGACCCCGTGATTGGCGATCGCTCTTACAGTAGCGACCCCGACCGGGTTGCGGTCCTCGGTCGGGCGGCCTGCGAGGGGCTGCTCGAAGGCGGCGTGTTACCCGTTTTGAAACATATTCCGGGTCACGGCCGGGCTCGCGTCGACAGCCATTACGCCTGCCCGATCATCGAAACCGAACGAGCCGAGCTGTCGCGCACCGACTTCGCACCATTCCGAGCACTGGCAGCTATGCCATGGGCGATGACCGCCCATATCGTCTATCACGCCATCGACTCCATTTCTCCTGCAACTCTTTCCCGAAGGGTGATCAGCGAGGTCATACGCGGCGAGATCGGCTTCCAAGGCGTGCTGATCTCGGACGATTTGTCAATGCGTGCTCTGGGCGGCAGCCTCGGCGAGCGCACGAGCCAGGCGCTCGCCGCCGGCTGCGATCTCGCTCTCCATTGCAGTGGCGACCGCCGCGAAATGGAGGAAGTGATTGCTTCGGCGGCAGCGGTCACAACCGAGACGGCGGCGCGGCTCGCGCGCGGTGAATCACTGCGCCGCAGCCCTGG
>JAFAOB010000514.1 GCA_019238055.1 Alphaproteobacteria bacterium | reverse complement strand
CTCGACACGCTGAAATCCGAAATGGGGCTTGAGCATTCACGCCACAGGTCGGCGATCAACGCCATGGTCCATGTCCTGTCCTGCCTCGTCGCTTACGCTTTCAGGCCGGGCAAGCCTTCCATCTCGCTCACAAGCCAACGCCTCAAGACGTATCCATAGTTGGGGTTACGGTAAGACGACCGGCGGCAACTCCACCACTGGGACGGTGTTTCAGTTGACCTTGTCGGCGACCTTCAACGGGGTGCCAGGCAAGGCGAACTGTACCGGTCAAAGCATCTCGTTTATGGCGAAAAAATACGGTGGCATCGCCCACGCGGCCGAGTCTCTTGGCTACACCAGCGTGGCGGCTCTGCAGAACGCTGTCCTGGCTTATTGCGGCGGCTAGCGCCGCGTCCCCTCCGCGGCCGGCATCCCGTCAGTGCCGGCCGCATGGGCGCCACTCGTGATCATCGTCTCAGGCCCTTGCAAGACGGTATTGATCACTATGGTGAAAGCGGCCGCTCCGGCGTCGGCCGCATCCGTAATGTCGTGGCACCGACGAGCCTCGCCGGCCAGTTCGAGCAGCTCTATGGGCCAATGGGGCCACCGACTTTGTTCACGAGCGTGACGAGATTGTTCCCCGTCTTATGCTATGCTGAATATAATGGATGCCGCCGGGAGTCATTTCGGCTGAACCAGCGGGTTCCCACCCGGAGTGCCGGGCGGCGGAATGACAGGCGTGCTGCTCGTCCCTTGCTTTGGGGGTTGGACGATACTGCGATCGCCGCTGGGAGGCGGATGAATGACGCCGCCCGAACGACTGAGTTGATGGCTCAGGGAGCCTAGCGCATTGCTCGATCCTGATTGCGGTGGCTGCCGCGGGGCAGTGCTCTTGTTTTCGCTGATCGCATTAGCCATTGCCTGGCTGTTCCGGGCGAGGCTCCAGCTGGAGCCATCATTCGGCACGCCGTCTTGCGACCGTGCCGCGACTGCGGTAATGCCGGTGCTGAGGCAAACGGCTGCGACGAGCAGCGCGGTAATGATCGTTTGCATCTTGCTCCCTCCGAGCGTGCGTTTTCGTTTTCCTGACGGAGGACGCTCGAAAACGGAGAAAGTTTCTCGTACGCGTCATATCCAGCGATTTTCATCGCTGGATGCTGGTGCGCTGGGAGTGCTGCACAGTCGCGAGCTCGTTGATCAGAACTGTCCTGACGTAAGACCAAACGTCGTGACCACCCACCAGAGCGCCGCCCAGAGCCCCAAAAGAGAAAATATGATTAAGCTCAGCACAACAATCGGAGATAGTGAAACCCGAGACTCGGGTAAACGGGCATCGGGTTGCAGTGAGCTGGTGTAAAAGCCCGTATTTCGAGTTGGTATGGGATTGGTGTCCAATCGGGTTCTCCTGTGCCGTTGGACTACCGTTAATCAGGTTCTCATCAATGCCGCGTCGTACCTGCTGTCAAAAATCCATAGCCTCTGCGTCCAATTAATCGGCGCATTGCATGCGCTGCTCATCCTCTCATCGCCTGATCAAGCTGAGCATCTTCAAACACGCGGATAAACGCTTTTGGTTAAGATTGGAACTTTTGCAAAACCGTTGCGGTTTATACGATGTGGATTAAGCTGCAAGACAGGAACGCATTATGATCAATCACTTACTGGCGGGTCTCTCTGCCGTTTTCCTGATGGCCGGCGTCGCCTCGGCGCAGACCTATCCTCCACCGACGACGCCACCGGAAATTCCTGGCTCTGGCACATCAACGACAACCATTATTTCTCCGGGGCCGAACGGCGGCTATCACGCGACGACGGCGCAGCACAATGTCGACATGTACGGAAACCGGGTTACGCGGAAGGATATTTACCGCGAGGGCATCGCAGGCAGTTCGGAAACCCACACGACCACGACGACTGATCCCTGGGGCGGCAGTACCACGACCCGCACGACCACAACCAATCATCAGTGACGGCTGCTGGGTTGCCCGCCGTCAGCACGCGATCTGTGTTTGGCGATGCCATGGATTACGCGTGAGAGTGCGCCGCACCCGGACCGAAAGGCGACGACAGGGGAGGAAAACGGAGAGACGGACGGACCAGATGGCCTTCCGCAATGGGGAGGCCTTCGCTGAAAGATGTGAGAAGTGCGGCGGTCAGACTATCGAGACCGGGCCCGCATCTTCTACAAGCCCGTCGTCACTTTCCGGCCATTTCCAACGCTCGGAACTGGCATCGAACACTTCAGCCCGCACCAACCGATTTAAACGCTCTCCGAAGGCCAGCATCCAGAGGCGAGGCTGCAACCATAAAACAGGATGGGTGGAATGCTTGGAATGATCCTGATCATAATTTTAATCCTGTTGCTGATTGGCGCGTTGCCGCGATGGGGCTACAGCACCGGGTGGGGGTATTATCCCAGCGGTGGCGTCGGCCTGCTCCTGATTGTCGTCATCCTTCTGTTGTTGATCGGCTACTTTTAGGCACTTGGTTCGACCCACGCTGGAGACCGCGTGGTCGGTAAAGCTTGGCAGCCCCGCTGCGACAGGATGACCGTGGCGGGGATGAATTTGAGGACCGCTACCCTAGTTGTTGCGGTGCAGCAAAATCGGGTGCGGGCATGCTGGTAACCTTTGATCGGATGCATAAGCCGGAAATTGCCGAGAGATCTGTTGGCGATTGGCGGGGCGTCGCCTCAGCTTGGTTCGTGGCACTCGCGTTCGCAGCGCTGTTCAGCGGATGGCAAACTTTAGCGGCGCACCACCAGAACCCATTCCATCAAAGCAGCGTAGCCGGCGTTATCATCCCCCGCCATGACCCGAGCTTTCCCGGGTGCGATGAGATCGCAGCATCCGACTGGCTGGAGCGGGTGCGGGCCGAAGCCTATGGCTTGTGAGCGCTTCGTCCTGGTGAGACGACCAAATGACGGGCGGGAGATCGACGCGCGGTCAATACGAAAACGCGTACAGCCGGTCATCGGCACCGATGTAGAGGCGGCCGCCGGCGGGCAGCGGATTCTGGAAATGGTGGAGACCGGTCATCGCATCACCAGGCCCGCCGCCATCGAACAGCGGCTCGCCGGTGTCGCCACGAAAGGCATGCAGCCGGTCGTCACCCTCGGCTCCGAGGATCCAGACAATCGGGTCGGACTGGCCGTCGGTCGTCGTCACCACCGGCGAGCCTCGGCCGACCAGCGCGCCGCACCACGCAGTCGCAAGCGTCGGCGGCGAACCACTACGAATCCGCAGCACCGTCAGCTCACTATCGCGCCGCGGCGTGGGGCAGTCGGCTCCCGGCCCTTGGAATGCGACAAAGACATCACCCCCGACTGGATACCCGGCATCGGCGGTGATGATCCGCAAGGTCGAGACAGTCTCAGAAACTATCTGTCCGCCGATGCCGCCGAGATTGTCGGCATTCAGCAGATAGGCGCGGCGGTCCTTGCCAAGCGCGAGAACGAGTGGCTGGGCGCCGCCATTTTCCGGGGCTCGCAGCAACAGCGGGGCGACACCACCGAGATCCTCGTCGTGAGCATCAAGGATACGCCAATTCGTTGGCGCAAAGAAATATTGCGGTCGGCCATTGCGCGCGAGGTCGGGGGCGAGCTTGAACACCGCCTCGCCGTCGCTCCATCGCCGCGCGCCAAAGGTATTGCCGGTCGAGAAATATAGCCAACGCCCGTCACTGGCGACTCCGGCGGGCGCCCAGATGCCGCCGCCGCGCGCCTGCGTGTGCCAGCTGACGATATCTTTCGGGTTGTTGACGCCGATCCCGACGACCCAGCCATGGTAGTCGCCGCAATCGCCGAAATGCCCGCCATACGGAATATAGACCCGGCCATCGACAATCGTCAGCGCGCCGCGCTGGTTCTGATCGGGGGCATCGAAATGCTCGCCGCGCGCCGCCAAGGCAGTCATCACATCGAGCGGCCAGCCCGGCAGAGTGGCACCATTTTGCAGCGACAGAGCGAAGATCAAATGGCGCGCAGCGGCAGGCTCGGCGATCATCGCGTCGAGGTAAAGCGTTTGCGTCGGCGCGTCGATGACCGGGGTGCCGGTGATGCCGAGTGGATCAATATTGCCGCAAGACTGCGTCGATAACGCCACCGGCGGCCCCAAGGTCCGCGTCCAGATTGTCCGTCCTGAGGATGCATCGATCGCCTGCACGGTGTTGCTCTCGGTCGCGACAATCAGTTGCCCCGCAGTCGCTCCCGGCGGCTGCCAATAGAGCGGCTGGCCATAGACGTGGCCGGAAAAGCGCGGCGCGAAACTCCGGTCGAGATGAATCCTGCGGGCGCGGTCCCAGGTCAGCCCCGGCACGACGAAATTACCGGTGCGCGCGATACTGCCATAATAGGTCGTTACCGACTGTGCAAAGCTGGGGCCGGCGACCCCGAGCGCCATCAGCTGCAGCAAAGCACCAATGCGGATCAGCAAGATGGTATTCAGTCGGCGATTCATCCGGGAGCCCTCACATAACTGCTCGCTAACGCTTTATTTCGAGATTGGCTCCATGCTGCCCTCGATCGAATGCGCACTCCGAGTGCTAGCAGCTCGAGGCTTGCGCTCCGCGAGCCAGGCGCCTATCTGCAGGCGCGTAATCGGTGTAATGCCGCTCGGCAAAAGGAAATCGATTCGATGCGCCGTCGCGTGTGGACCGCCATTGCGTTGCTGGCCTTCGGGTATACGCTGCTGCCCGCTCTTCCCGTCGAGGCCGGCTATGGCGCGATTGCCTGGGACCGGGAGAGCGGCAAGGCCGGCTGGGTCTGGAACCAGCCGACGCCGCGAAAGGCGGCCGAAATGGCATTGAGCCAATGCGGCGCCACCGGCTGCAAGGTCATTATCCACACCGCAACGAGGCAGTGTGCGGCACTGGCATCGACCGAGAACGGGAGATATATTGGCGCTGCCGCGCGCAAGGCCCAGGACGAAGCCCGGCTGGCAGCACTGACCGACTGTCAAAAAGGCAAAGCCGGCGAATGCGTCGTTCGTGCCAGCGATTGCAATAAATAGCCCAGCTGGTTGATCTCGCTGACCCCGTGCCGAGGCACGATCGAGTATCGCCGATCGGTGCGTCCGGAGGGCGGCGGAGCTCAGCTCAGGGAGCGGCACCCGCGCGGCCAGCCTCGCGCACGAGGTGGTCGCGGGCCGCCAGCATGTCCTCGAGCGAGCCAAACGCGTTCATATAATGGCCGGTAAAGCCGCGGCTTTCGATCTGCCGGAACATGTCGGCAAAATCGAGGTCGCCTTTGCCCGGCTGCAGATGGGCCTCAAACCCGTTGCGCCAGCAATCCGCGAGCCGAACCTCTTCGACCCTTGTCATATCCAGCGCCTCGATAAAGCCCGCGACACCCTCGGGCACCAGATGCGCGTGATTGACCGTAAAAGACAGTTTGAACGCGGGCGAGTTGATCCGCTCGAAATAATAACGCCATTCCTCGACCGTATGCGCGAGGTAGTGCACTTCGGCAGTGTCCGGCTCCTTGTTCAGATTTTCGAGCAGGACCAGCGCGCCATGGCGCTCGGCATGGGCGACGATACGCTGCAGCCGTTCGAGCCCGGCCTGCATTCGCATCTCCTTGTCGGAGGTGAAATGAAACCCGGCATGCATGACGATCCATTGGGCGCCAAGCCGAGGTGCGGTCTCGACATAGGCCTCGAGATAGCGATCGACCGCGCGCCCGACATAAGGCGCGTATTCCGCGACATTGACCGCGGATGCGGTGTGCAAGCCGAGATGAACGCCGTTGCGTTCGCAGGCGCGGCGAATCTGGGCTGCCCGGGCATCGTCAAAGCTGCCGAGCGCATTGGCGCCGGTGTCGAGCTGAATATCGATCCAGTGGACGTTATGCGCCGCCGCCCATTCGACCGCGTCTTCGAGTTTTAATTTTCGGCCGATATCGATGCCGATCCGTTCCCGCAATCGCATCGCCGCGAGCCTCCCCGGACAACTTTCTTTAGCTTTGGCTTAAACCTAAACAGCGCGGAAAAAGTCAGCAAGACACAATGCATAGACGTCGATCGAATCCAGCAGCAGCTGGCCGTCGGTGGAGGTGAATCGTCGCTGTGATAGGGTCGGTATACCGCGGCTAAAATTGGCGCTGTTGCCCGCAGATGAATTGCGTTGTTTACGGTCTAACTCATAACCGCACCCGGCGAGTGCTGTTTTGAGCAACGCTACGCCAGGTGCGGCGGCGCTTTGGCTCGCCTAGTTGGGCTTCGGACCCGATTTGGCGCCATCGACTGAGCCCGAATACGGATGATCGGTCAAAGTGGACGCGGTGCTCGCCGACCCCCGATAATGCTCGTCCTTGATGCTTACACTACCGCCGGGGTCCGGCACGATCCTCTGAATGGAAAAAGGCTGGGCCGGGGCAGACGGCGTCGAAGACGTATTGGGGGGATCGACGAAACCGACTGCGCTTGGGCAACGAGGCCGGTCGTGGCCAACAACCCGAGGCCTAAGACGGTGGATTTCAACATACTAAGCATCCCTCGGAGACCTTTAACAAAGCCATAGGTTTAACTCGGGTATCCTGGGTAGTCCGCAATATTCCAATAACTCATATATTGCATCGCAACCATGAAATTAACGCATTTCCTATCAAAAGTATCGGCACCTGATCAACTCACGTGACTTACGATGGTTGTAGTCTTGCCCTGACAAGTCCCAAAGGTCTGATATAGGAGTAGCCCTGCCCGAGCTCGATAGCGATATGCCGATGACCAGCTCAACCGCAAGCACATCGGAGTACGCCCTCGGTCGATCTCGATCTAGCTGAACTTGCTGATCAGTCAATCAGCTGGTTCCGGCAGATGATTCCAGATCGCGATTCACCGAAGAAGGTGAGTAGAGCTGAGGCGCCTCAAGGAGATATGATGTAATCTTGTGGGAGAGGCTAGACCTGCTCCTCTTGGGCATGCTTGCGGAGATACGCCTCGTAGCGATGCTCAGTTAGGCACGCCAAGACCTCATAGTAGTCTGCGATCCTGAACATCCTCGAGCGGACTTCAGGGATGTTGCTCAACGCGCCGTCCACGTTGAGATTTGTGGCCGCTGTCCGCAATCGTTGAGCTTCGGCGGGCAAGTCCGATATTTGGCGGTAAATCGTCGCGGCCACCAAGCCTACTTGCTCGGCTGCGGTGGCACTGCTGAATTTTGCCACACGCGGAGAGCGGGAACTGTCCGCAAGGCGGTCATCCTCTTGAATTAGCAGCGATACGAGACTCATCAAAGTTGTATCCTCTTGTTCTTCCATGATGTTTGCCCTGAAAACGTCAAAAGGCAGGGTCTAAGCTCTGGCATGACCGCCGTCAAAAACTCATCAGTATGTCATGGATCAAACGCAACGCGTGTATCCTAGTCTTACTGTGTCATTTTTCTCCAGCCACCCCATATAGGGTGATGGATCAGGAAGGAGCAAGACAGCCGCTGACCGGCGAAGCCCGGTTGGCGGCTTATCTGGATGTGATTGCCGGAGTGCTGGGGCATGCCGGCCGCGCGGCCGCGGCGCAGGCCGACTGCACCGGCCTGCTGCTGCCCGGTGCGCGCAACAGCATCGAGCCGATGGCGGCGCAGCTCGACCCCACCCATGTGCAGGCCAAACCTCAAGCGCTGCCCCACGTGGTGGCCCAGGCGGAGTGGGACGATGCGGCGGTCCTGGTGGCGGTGCGGGCGCCGGTGCTGCCGGCGATCGCGCGGCCGGGGCCGGTGCTTTACGGGATTGTCGGTGACACCAGCTTCCCCAAGCAGGGCACGCACTCGGTGGGGGTGGCGCGGCAGTATTGCGGCCAGTTGGGCAAGCCGGACAACGGCCAGAGATCCTATGGGGCGAGCGGCGAGGGAATGGCATCATCGTCGCTG
>JAFAOB010000149.1 GCA_019238055.1 Alphaproteobacteria bacterium | reverse complement strand
ACGGCCACCCGGGCCTTGTTCATTCCGGAGCGCTTGGCGATTCGTAGCCCCCAAGCCTTGAGAGCCGACCACTTCTTGCACGTGGTCAGCAGTGCGGTCGCCGCTTCGAACAGATAAGCCCAGACAAGCGGATCGCCCCATCTCGAGATGCGGCCACTCGTGTCGACCTCTCCGGACTGGTAGCGCCTCGGCGTCAGCCCGAAATAGGCGCCTACACTTCGTGACTTTCGAAACCGGCCTGGATCTTCAACGGCGGTTACGAACGCTATTGCCGTCACGGCTCCGATACCAGGAATGCTCATTAGGTGACGCGCCATAGGGTTCGCTTTAGCCTGCGAGACCGTCAGGCGGTCCAGTAGCTCCAGCTGTGTGCAGGTTGCCTTCAAGATCGCCAACAAGCTACGCAGGGATGTTCCAAGAATATCCGGAGTTGCTCTGGCCACCTCTTTAACCCGATCCTCGAATGATTTGTCGCCATGCCGCTCAAGCACGATACCGAAGACCTTGAGAAGGCCACGGATCTGGTTGCGAAGGTCGGTCCGCATGCCGACGAGTTGCGCCCGGGCGCCAAGGACCGCGCGGACCTGATGGCTCTCAAGGCTTTTGACCCCGACCTCTCGATACCAGCCAGTTCGGACAATCTGCGCCAGACCGAAGGCATCGTTACGGTCGCTCTTATTGACCTGCATGCTGAGGGCCGCCTTTGCATGCCGAGCGTCAAGACACACGATTGGCAAGCCCATTTTGCGCAGCGCATGCCAAAGCCATGTCGATAATGGACCAGTCTCCAGTCCAATGCGAACAGCATCACAGCCATGGGCACGGACAGTCATGGCAATATCTTCTGGTGTTGACGGGCAAGACCCTCGCCAAAGAACCTTCCCCTCCAGGTCAACTACACAAATATGCGTCAGCTTTTGCGAGACATCTAAACCGATAAATTTTTGCATTGAGGGCCTCCGTTACACGGATTACTGATCGTCCCGGTTTATCCGATGACGACGGGCCCGCAAATATCCCATATTGACTGGTTGGAGCGGTAGCGGCTCTCGAAAGGGCGCCGTCAATGCGATGGACAAGATGCCAGGGTGCGAGGAAACCGCTTTGACGCAATCGTTCCGGTTTGGCGAAGCCATCGCAGCGGAAGCTTCGCGCCTGCTCGCCACACTTGGCGAGCAAAGGCAACTCAGAGGCAATCTGGAAACTCAGAGCGTCGTTGCCGCGGCCGGGGCGGCCGAGGCTGTTCTCGCCCGCACCAATGCGACTGTCATACTGGAGATTCCGGAAGCAACCAGGGTGGGCTTGAAGCCTCACGTCTGCGGCGGCACGGAGGCGATCAAGCGGTTGCTGAGCGATGTTTACGAACTCAAAGCCGGAAGGCCGGCTGTTTCTCCCGAGTTCTTCGGCTTTCAAGACTGGTGGGAGGTCGTCGAGTTCGCCAACACCGAGGAAGGCCAGGATCTGCGGACATTCGTGCAACTGGTTCAACAACAGGGGGAAGCCAAGCTTTGGGCCGCCGTGAATGGAGCCGCGGCAAACGGAAACCATGCGGATGTCGTTCTATCGACGGCGCACAAAGCGAAGGGGCGGGAGTGGAGCTCGGTCCGGCTTGCTCCTGATTTTATAAGTGGACGCCTCGGGCCCGATCCTGACGCCGAAGCAGAGGTCAGGCTGTTTTATGTCGCCATGACACGGGCGAAAAGGCTGCTGATCATAGACCCGGAATTGCTGCACACGTTCACGACAAACGCCTGGAAGACGCAGCAATTAGGCCTGAGCCCATGTCCAGCTCATCCTGACTCCTCAATTTTCCCGGAGCGACGCTCATCCCCTCGCAAGGTGTGCCCCGCCGCCTAAATCCGCGTTGGTAATGCGCCTGATCAAATGTCGTCGCATTCGATTACCGCTCCAGCCCCGAAAAGGGCGGCCGTCGGGTGAGTGCATGGGTCACCGACAGATGGGTACGAAGAGCTCTCGTTGATCTGAATCTGCGGCTTGCTAATGTGCGTTATTCACTTGGCTTGTATCACCCGCGTCTCGGGTTTTGTTGTGCAGAGATGATCATGGCATAAGCATGACGGCAGAGGCTGCGCCCAAGGGAACCATGGTATACCCTTTGGACTGTGATTAGTCAAACAACCCTTATTATCTTGCGCCGGGGCTCTGGTATTCGGGATAAGCAATTGTCCCGAATAGCAAAATCCACTAACAAAGCCGACCGGCCAAATTGAATCTCGCGGAGAGCACCGAAGCCAATAGACCATCCCATGCAAAACACCCGGATGGCATCCGGCAGCGTCTTCACGGCTCTTACGGAGAATCCCAGGGCTGCGGCCGCAGCCCCCCAACCACCGAGTCAACGCCGAGACGCTCTGGCCGTGACAGTTCAGGAACCTTTGCGTCCCGGCAAAGCGCGGCTGATGAACACGCCAAAGGCGACGGGCCCTTTGCCGACGGGGATCGCAACAGTCACCCTATTCGTCGCTGTGTCGATCACCGACACAGTGTTGGAGGCCCCGTTCGCGACATAGATCCTGCGGCCATCGGGGGTGACCGCCACGCCAAAGGGCGCGGTGCCGACCGGGATTGTGGTGGTCACCTTATTGGCCGCCGTGTCGATCACCGACACAGTGTTGGAGGTCCCGTTCGCGACATAGACCTTGCTGCCGTCCGGAATCACCGCCACGCCGCCGGGCTGGCTGCCGACGGAGATCGTGTCGATCACCTTATTGGTCGCCGTGTTGATCACCGACACGGTATTGGTACCAAAGCTCGCGTTGGCGACATAGACCTTGCGGCCGTTGGGGGTGATCGCCACACCGAAGGGATTAGTGCCGACCGGGATTGTGGCGATCACCTTATTGGTCGCCGTGTCGATCACCGACACAGTGTTGGAGAGGAAGTTGGCGACATAGACCTTGCGGCCGTCCGGCGTCACCGCCACGCCGCCGGGCTGGCTGCCGACGGGGATTGTAGCGGTCATTTTATTCATCGCCGTGTTGATCACCGACACAGTGTTGGAGCGCTGGTTTGCGACATAAACCTTGTTGCCATCCGGGTTGACAGCCACGCCCTCGGGGGAGCTGCCGACGGAGATCGTGTCGATCACCTTATTGGTCGCCGTGTCGATCGCTGAAACACTATTGGAGTCGATGTTCGCGACATAGACTATGCGGCCGTTCGGGCTGACCGCCACGCTGAAGGGCGCGGTGCCGACGGGGATTGTGGCGGTCACTTTATTGGTCGCCGTGTCGATCACCGACACAGTGCCGGAGCCATCGTTGGTTATGTATGCCTTTTGCGCGAGAGTTTGGGCGCTGCCGAGAAAGCAGGAAATGAAAGCCGCAATTGCCAGCAGCCGGCAGAGGCGAAGTGTCATGGCATCCCCCAAGCAGCGGATCTGAGCCTGCCGCTCAGCGTGAAAAGATGATCCGTCAATTTTGGTCACTTTATATCGCTAATTTGGTTAGAGGGATCACCAGATCGGACGCGGCCGCCATTCGTCGCTCACTTACCGGGCCGCCCTCAATGTAGCGCTGTGGCCACAATGCGGCCAGGCGCTCAGCGCGGCGCGCGGCAACCGCTAATACCTTTTCACAAAAGTTTTGACGGTTTGGATCAGCGTAGGACAGGCAGGCATTCCGGCGCTACCAGCACTTCGATGCTGCGCGCCACCCCAGGCTGCCGCCGGATGAGACCGGCGCGCTCCAAGGTGAGCACCATCTGATGCACGGTCGGCGGGCTGACCTGGAAATGGCGCTGCATATCGGCATCGGCGGGGGCTGGCGATGGATGCGCGTATAGGCATCGATGAAGGCGAAGTATCGGGCATGCTGCGGCGAACTCTCCCTGTCGCCTCCGCGTGCAACATGGATTCCGCGGCCAGGCTGTAGCGCTGCAAGCGAGCCGACGGATGCCTATTGGCCGGTTGCCGCCGGGAAGCTGCAAACCGGCTGGCAGGTGGTCACTGCCGACGACACGACTATGCGGTCTTCAAATTGCAGCAAGACGACGCCCCGCGGGCAGTTGATCGCGCCGGCTCTTCGCGGAAAGCGGGTATCAACCAAAAGCCTTGCTATCACCCTTGCGCGACATTTACGCAGTGGCAATCATGTGTAAGCTCACGTTCGGGGCATCCATACAACCGCCGACATGGGCTGCACGCTGCGAGGCCAAATGGACCTGTCCGGTTGCGCTTCTCTCTCTGAACCCCGAGACACGGGTCAACCATCTTTATGACGGAGTCAGCGATGGCAGATTTCGACATTATCATCAGAGGCGGCACGGTCGTTGATGGGACGCGTACGCCTCGCTATGTCAGCGACATCGCGATCAAGGACGGCAAGGTAGCGCAGATCGGCGGGCTGAAAGGGAAGTCTGCCGAGCGTGTTCTGGAGGCGGCGGGCCGCATTGTGGCGCCCGGCTTTGTGGACCTGCACACGCATTATGACGCACAGATTTTCTGGGATCCGTATTGCACACTTTCGGGGTGGCACGGGGTGACGTCGGTGGCCCTCGGCAATTGCGGCTTCGGGTTCGCCCCATCACGCCCCGAGGACCGCGATCGGGCGATGCTCAGCATGACCCGCAACGAGGCGATCCCCTACGAGGCCATGAGAGCGGGCATGCCGTGGAACTGGGTGACATTCCCCGACTTCATCGAGAGCCTGAGCCGCACGCCCAAGGGCGTCAATTGCCTGACCTATGTGCCGTTGACCCCGCTCTATGCCTGGGTGATGGGCTGGGAGGAAGCCAAGAAGCGGCGTCCGACCGAGGAGGAGCTCCAGGAAATGTGCCGGCTGATCCATGAAGCGATGGATGCGGGGGCGTGCGGCTGGTCGGCCCAGGTCTTGGGCGAGAACTCGATCCAGCGTGATTACGACGGGACGCCGATGATCACGGATCTACTCTCGGAACACGAAATCCTGACCTTCGCCAAGGTTTTGGCCGACCGTGACGAAGGCTTCATCGAGTTGGCCTACCGGCAGACCGGCGAAGAGGGACGTCCCTTGGCGGCGGACGCCAGAGAATTCTTTGAGAAAGTCGCCGCGGCGGCGAAGCGGCCGATCCTGTATCAGACCGTCACCCCCAACTCGGTACATCCCGAGCAGCACCGCGAACGGATTCGCTGGCTGGAAAGCTGTGCGGCGCGAGGATTGCGCCTTTATGGCCAGGGCGCCACGCGGCGCGGCGGGTTCGAGATGACGTTTGAGGATTGGAACCTGTTCGACGACACCAAGGCTTGGCGCGAAGTGACTTTAGGCACAAAAGCCGAGCGCAAGGCCAAAATGCAAGACCCGGAGATGCGCCGCCGCCTCAAAGAGGAATGGGATTCCGGGATCCGACCGACCCAGGTGGCTCAGGGTTCGGTCGGCAGCCTCGTCGTGCAAACCCGGAACGTGAAGACCGATATCGGCGCCGAATCGGATTTTCCGACATTGCCGGCTCCGGTGGAGATCGGCAGCGCTTCCTACTTTCTGGTCAAGACCCAAGACGGCTACAAGCTGCTGTCGAGGGTGTGTCCACATCAGGGCGGCACGGTTCGGAATATCGGCCCGACCTTTATCTGCCGCACTCACGGCTACCGTTATGACAAAGACGGCGGCAAGTGCCTCAACGACCCCGGGCTGCGGATGAAGTCCTTTGCGGTCAAGGTTAAGGACGGACGGCTGATCGCCTTGGTGCCACATGCGAAGACCGGCAACTCAACGCTCGCCGGGCAAACCGTGCAGCAGATCGCCGACCTGCAGGGCAAGCATGTGATCGACGCGTTGCTCGACATCGTCGTCGAGGACGATCTGGACACCGAGTTTTTTGCTCCGACCCAGGGGCGGGAAGCTGCCCAATTCACCACCGAGGTGTTGAACTCCAACCTCGTGGTGGCCGGGGTCTCGGACGGCGGCGCCCATGTCAAATTCCTGACCGCCGGGATCTATCCGACAGATATGCTGGTCTGGCTCGTCCGCGACGAGAAGACGATCAGTCTGGAGGATGCGCACTACAAATTGAGTTATCTGCCGGCCCATATGGGCGGTTTCAAGGACCGCGGCGCCATCAAGGAGAACGCCCCGGCGGACATTGTGGTCTACGACCTCGAAAAGCTGGAGGTTCTGCCTTCGGAAGTGGCCGAAGACCTCCCCGGAGGCGAGTGGCGGCGGATCCAGAAGTCCAAGGGTTACGACTGGATCCTGGTCAACGGCCAAATCACCTTCGAGAACGGCGAGCCTACCGGGGCCTTGCCCGGCAAATTCTTGCGCAACGGTCGAGGCTGATCAGGCGCAAGGGTTCTAGCCCCACGCCCGGTTCTTGGGCTCACTTGGCGAAGCTGCGGTCAAGAGCCGGGCGGCAGGTGCAATCGAAAAAGGGTGCTGTGCGAGCTGCGTCTGCTTGACCGCTTCGCGAAAGCGTTGCTCGCCCCACCAACCTTCGGTTGGTAACCTGGCGCGATCGCGATCAGTCTGGGCGATCGGTCCGGCTGCGGAACAGTCTTTCCGAGGGGTCCGCCGCATGTGCCATCGGACAAGCCACCCTCGCCGGGATGACCTGATGTTCGGCGAGATCACCGGACCAACCGATGGTTGATCGTAACGCCTACCATCCCGTGTGCGGCAGGAAGCCCAGCAGATTGTCGAAAAACGGCATCTGCGGCACCCGTTCCCGCTGAAGCGGCCGATTGTTCATCCCCCTGCCAAAATAGTGATCCATAATATGCTTTAAGGGTCAGTTGGTCCCTACCCATCGGCGACGGTAAGACGTGCGCCGATTATCAATGTGGCGAGTTGATAGATGGCATTGCGGCCGGCGCGCTAGTTTGCAAGCTCTTCTTCATCAGTAAAAACCCAGGGCGACCGGGGAGCCGATTTCGCCTGTTGATGCCATATCGACGGCCGGCGGAATTGCTCAGAACCGTTCTGTTGAGTAGTAGCGAGGGGGCTATTCTGCCGGGATAGTGCATTTACTGCGCTCTTCGAGCACGTTCTGGGCGCGGCGGATGGCCTGATCGGTCCGATCGAGCAGCTGGTCGATGTCGCTGAAGTCGAACTCCCGCCGTTCGCGTGGGGGCAGAGGCGGGGAGGGCACCAGCGGCGCCGGCGGTTCACCAGCGGCCGCGTCCACCGCTTCGATGACTGCAGCGCGCGGCCGGCCGGGCTGGCGTCTGGGCCACAGTCGGCGCGGGGGTGGCATCCCGCAGTGAGGCGAGATGGTTCAGACCGTAGATACCGTGTTCCGTGTCCAGGGCTAAAAAGGTGCCATCGATCCGGCTGAGCATGCCGGCGTGCTCACTACAGTCAAGGACAAGGCGCGCTGTGGCGCGCGGGCCTACGGCCCTCCTTGACTTCCGCTGCGCGCGCCGACCTCAG
>JAFAOB010000486.1 GCA_019238055.1 Alphaproteobacteria bacterium | reverse complement strand
ACCGCTCATAAAGGGGGCCGGCTTGCCGGGAACGCCGAGCTCGAGCAAGACCTTGCCGTCGAGCGAGCATTTGCGCACGAAATGGCCGCCATCATCGGTCAGGTAGATCGAATCGTCGGGCCTCATATGGATGCCATGGGCGCGCGGATACTGCCCCTCGCCCCACGACCGCAGAAAATTGCCCTCACGGTCGAACACCATGACCGGGTGGTCGCCACGGTTGAACACATAGACATTGTCGTTTTTGTCGACCCCGACGGCGCCGACCTCTTTGAATGACCAGCCATCGGGCAATTGCGCCCAATCCTCGACGATCCGATACTTGAAGTCGCCCTGGCCAACGATGATCGCCACGTTCCTCTCCTCTTTTCAGCCCGGCAAGCGAACCATCGCTACGCCTTAGTGCACCCGCTGATATTTTTGAATGGTGCGCAGATTGTCGGGCCGCGGTTGGTCGGGAAACAATCCCGGCCACAACGTCCAGCACACCTCGGCAACATAGAGGTCGCCGCGGGAATCGACGGCGAGCCCGTGCGGGCCGATGAACGAAGTCGGCGCCGTCCCGGCAAACGGGTCGCCGATGCGCGACAACAGCTCGCCCTGATTGTCGACGATGCTGACCCGCGGACCGAGATTGGCGTTGAGGCGATTGACTGAAAGCTCGCCGATATAGCAGACCGGCCGGCGCGTGTACTCCATATAGAGCCCGCATGGCCGGTGCAGGTTGTTCCACTGCGTCTCGTATTTGCCGTTGCCGTCGAATACCTGGACCCGGTGATTCTCGCGGTCTGCGACATAGACCCAGCCATCGGCGTCGGCGCAGATGTTGTGGACGAGGTTGAACTGGCCGCGATCGCTGCCGGGCTCGCCCCACGACATCAACAGCTTGCCATCAGGCGAAAATTTGTGGACACGGGCGTTGCCGTAGCCGTCGGACACATAGATCTCGCCCTTTGGTGAGAGGGCGGTATGGGTGCAGCGGTTGAACGGTTCGCCGCTCAGATAGGGTGCGGGCTTGCCGGGCACGCCGATTTCGAGCAGCACCTTGCCATCTTCCAACCGGCATTTGCGCACAAAATGGCCGCCATCATCGGTCAGGTAGATCGAATCGTCCGGCCCCATATGGACGCCGTGAGCGCGTGGGTACTGCCCCTCGCCCCACGACCGCAAAAAATTGCCGTCGCGGTCGAACACGATGACCGGGTGCTCGCCGCGGGTGAAGCAATAGACGTTGTCGTTCCGGTCGACCCCGACCGCCGCCACCTCCTTGAACGACCAGCCATCGGGCAATTTCGCCCAGTTCTCGATGATCTCGTATTTGTAGTCGCCCTGGCCAACGATCGTCGCCATAGCCGGCCCTCCCTCATGTGCTGTGGAAGAGCCTATCGGAGCCACCGCCCTGAAACAATCCTCCTCCGCCCCCAAATCCCGTCAACCTCACCGCTGAGGCGCTATGCGCGGGCCTCCTCCACGCCCATACCAAAATCGCATGGAGGGGCCTTTTCGTGAATCTTGCTGCGAGGTCGTATAATGGGCCTTATGGAAAATTCACGCCACGCGCTTGCGACAGATGATCGATTACGGCAGCAGCGCGGAGACCACCTCGATAAACCGCCGCGCGGTCATGATCGCGGCCTCGACCCGCTCCAGCGGCACGACCGCGCCTGGCCCGGCCTCATAGTCGGCGACTGCCTTCAAATCGTAGGCGTGCGGCAGGAAGCGGCGCAGTTCGGAATCAACGCGCGGATCGCCGCGCGTCAGGAGGTTGAACTGACTGTTGACGCCGCCATGCGAACTGGCGAGCTGGCCGGTGCGTTCGAATATCAGGGCTTGCGCGGCGTGCAGCGCCGCAAGATAGGCGGCGCGGCCAGCGTCATCATTATAGTGCAGCACGTCGAGCAGATTGCGCGCTTTGACCAGATATTCGCCCGCCCGGTCGAGATGCTCGACCGCCTCCGGTTTCACAATTCGACGCCTTCGCGGCGGATTTCGTGCATCAGCGATGTGCGATCATTGTAAGCGCCGGCGCGATAGGGCATGGCGTGAATGACCGCGCCGGTATCGTCAATGATGTCGGTGACGACCGGGATAAGGCGGTCGACTTCTTGCCAGCGGTCGGTAAAGCCTTTGAGGAAAACCGCTACGTCGTAATCTGAATCTTCCCGCGCATCGCCGCGCGCGCGGGAGCCGTATAGCACCACGCGCTCCAGCCGGTCGCCGTACATCTCATTGAGGGCGACGCGGAAGCGCTTCAGGATCGGATCGTCGAAAGCCTGCATAGCTCGCATTGTAGTACACCAGCGATTAACAACAATTTTCTTATGTATATCAGAGTAAAGCGACCGCCAAACCGTCCCTGCGAAAAAAGCCGCACAACAGGCGTTATGGAAAATTACTCCTCTTTATAGACGAACGGGCCAGTGCGTACCATCCTCGCCAACAACTTCGTCAGGCGGCGGCTGTGGTGCAGAAGCATCCGGTTCGCAAGACGTTACATCGAGGAGTTTCCACGGCGATACTTGCGGAAGGTTTGGTTCAGGCCGAAACTCCAGCTGTAGTGTTGCCTTCATGACCTTTGAGCGTGCATCTGTGCAGTCCTGCGCTAAAACCCTTACAGTCTGCTTGATATTTGATTGTCTCCAACTGTGATGGCTTAGATTTATTGGCGTTAGCCGATAGGTCATCATTGCATGTGCCCCTTTGAGTTTGTTGCTGTGCGGGCTACGTTTTGCTGGAACAGGTTGATGCAGCGGCTCTCTGGGTAGCGAAGATACCCTATCCATGCCGTGAGCAGAGCGAAGCCAATCATTCCGCGCGCCCTTTCGATAGGCCACAAAGCTGATCATGGATGCACTACGATTTCGTTAAAGATTGCCGCAGTAGGGCTGACCGGTTTCTATATCTTGTGGTTTTGCGCCCAACCAATATTTCGAATTTTGCCGCATAAGCCCCATTCTGGAAAGCGATTTTGAGACTTCGTGAAGTCGCAATCCGGCCTATGAAGTGGAAACGCCGTGCTGCGGCGGTTTTGATTGTCATCGCC
>JAFAOB010000476.1 GCA_019238055.1 Alphaproteobacteria bacterium | reverse complement strand
GACCGTCTGGCCCCCGGTCAGCATCACCGGCTGGTATGCACGCCCAAGCGCCGCCTCGCGATCGGCTCGCAAACCGCCGTGGGGTTCCACCGCGGGCTGCCGCCCGTGCCGCTCCGCTGGGTGCTGTTGCGCGATCCGAGGGGCAATTCGACCCGCAGGCGCTGCGGTGCACCGATCCCGGCATATGGCGTCGGAAATTATCGCTGGCGGGATCGAAATCTGAGGCAAGGCGCGAGATGCCGCGACCGAGGTGTTCTTTCTCAACACCTACGGTTCACCGCTGCTGCAAGCTATGGTCGGTCTGCGCACCGACGAAACATCGGTGAGCCGTCGCATCGGGCGCGATGGGGTACGGGAAGCCACGGCCAAGCAGGCCGCTACTCATCTCGAGCAGCAGATCGATCAGGGCGGGGTGATCGAGGCAGCGGTGCGTGCGCTCATCTATGTGCGTTTCCCGGAAGGCAAGGTCGACGAGCACGGCTTTGCCGCCTTGAAGCAAATCAGCGCCGAGCTGACCGCCAAACGCATGGCTTGGTCCGGTTTAAATTGCTCGACCTCCCGGTCGACGTCCCAGCCGAGCCCCGGCAACAGACAGCGGCGGAGTAAACAGATGAGCACCCATTACCCTGGTCGCGAGCGCTATACGCGGCTGCTGCACGCCGCGCAGGCGCTGCCGCCGGTGACGACCGCTGTGGCGCATCCTTGCGATCGGGTGTCGCTCGAAGGGGTCATCGAGGCCGCCCGGCTTGGCCTGATCAAGCCCATCTTGGTGGTATCTCCGACCCGTATCCAACCGGTTGCGACCGAGTTAGGGCTGGACATTGCGCGCTATCCGCTCGTCGAAGCGGCGCACGGCCACGATTCCGCGGCAAAGGCCGTCGAGCTTGTGCGCCAGGGCAAGGCCGAGGCCTTGATGAAAGGCAGTCTCCGTACCGATGAGTTGATAGGCGCCGTGGTGGCACGGGACACCGGCGTCCGCACCGCGCGCCGTATCAGCCATTGCTTTGTGATGGATGTTCCGGGTCACGATTCTCTCCCTGATCATCACCGATGCCGCTGTCAATACCGCGCCCGATCTCGCCGACAAGGTCGATATTGTGCAGAATGCGACCGGCCTCGGCCATGCATTGCAGTTCGAGGAGGTTCGGGTTGCAATCCTGTCAGCAATGGAGACCATCAACCCCAAGGTGCCATCGATGGTCGAAGCCGCAGCCTTGTGCACAATGGCCGATCGCGGTCAGATCACCGGCGGCGTGCTCGACGGCTCGCTCGCCCTCGATAATGCGATCGATCTATATCGACGGCGGCTATCATATCCTCGGCTGAGAGGTGCTTACGATGACCACCGAGCCGCTAATCGGCGTGATCAATGCCGGTTCCTCCTCAATCAAATTCAGCATCTACGAGGGCGAGCGGCAGATCTTTGCCGGACAGGTGGATGGGATCGGCGTACATCCCTCTGCGAAGGCCATTGGACCCAATGGCGAAGCCATCTCGCCGCCAGATCTGACCACGAAACCACCATCTGTCCCGAGCGAGACGTTGCCGGCGATCATGCAGTGGGTGAGAGGGAGGCTCGGGGAGCGGCCATTGGCGGCGCTTGGCCATCGCGTCGTCCATGGCGGTCTGCACCACTCGCGGCCGGCCCGCGTCACACCCGAACTGTTGGCCGAGCTGGAGGCGCTCGTGCCGCTGGCACCGCTGCATGAGCCACACAATCTCGCGCCGATCAAAATGGCGATGACGCTCAACCCTGAACTGCCGCAGGTGGCCTGCTTCGACACCGCCTTTCACCGCACCGCTTCCGAGGTCGAACAGGCCTTCGCGCTGCCCTATTCGTTCTATGAAGAAGGGATCAGGCGCTACGGCTTTCACGGGCTGTCCTACGAATACATCGCGTCGGTTCTGCCCGAAACGGCGCCCGACATCGCCAATGGTCGCGTCGTCGTAGCACACCTCGGCAATGGCTGCTCGGCTTGCGCGTTGCGGAACCGGGTCTCGATCGCAACGACGATGGGCTTTACCGCGCTCGACGGATTGCCGATGGGTACCCGTTGCGGCGAGCTCGATGCCGGGGTCGTGCTGCACCTGATCCAGCAGAAAGGAATGTCGGCGGCCGGATTGGTCGATCTGCTCTATCGCCGCTCGGGCATGCTCGGTCTCTCCGGAATCTCTTCCGACTTCCGCGAACTGCTGGCCAGCGATGAGCCGCGCGCGCGCTTCGCGATCGACGTGTTCAGCTATCGCGTAGCTGGCCACATTGGCTCGCTCGCGGCCGCGCTGGGCGGTCTCGACGGCATCGTGTTTACCGCCGGGGTCGGGGAGAATGCCGCACCGGTGCGAGCTGCGATCTGCCGCGCCTGCGGCTGGCTCGGCCTCGAATTGGATGAAGCCGCCAATCGCGCGCATCGCGAGCGCATCAGCGCGGCGGGAAGCCGGGTCGCCGCCTTTGTCATCAAGACCGACGAGAATTTGATGATCGCCCGCCATGCCCGCGCGCTGCTGGCCTGAGATCTTGGAGAGGAGGACAAAGTATGTCTGAAAGCCGTACCGAGAGCCCTGGAGCGGCGGGGACCTTTTCGGCCGCCGACATCAAGCGCCGCATGGCCGAGCGCGAGGCGCAGCGCGCCGCCGAGGAACTGCGCCGCCTGCAGGCGCAGGAGGAGCAGCAAAAGGCGGTTATGGCGGAATTTCAAAAGCCGCCGGACCGCAGCCCCGAACAATTGATGCAGATGGTCATGCAGCTGGTCAACCGCGCCGCCGAGCGCGGCCAGACCGAGGTCCAGGTTTACCGTTTCCCAAACGCGATGTGCAGCGATCGCGGGCGCCGCATCAACAATGCCGAGCCCGATTGGCCGCAGACCTTGGAAGGCCGTCCCAAGGCCGGATACGAATTCTGGCGCGATCACCTGCAGCCGCTCGGCTTTGGCCTCAAGGCCGAAATCCTCGAATATCCCGGTGGCATGCCCGGCGATGTCGGCTTCTTTATCACCTGGAAATAGCAGATTACCCTCCGGCAAGTAGGGACGGCGGTTCGCCGGATTGTATGAAATAAATTGATCTGGCCTAGCACTACAGTTGCATTTTCTTTTTAAGATGCGAGGTGTGTGCGGCGGCTTGATGGGCCCTTCGCCAGAGCGACCAGGCGATGATGTGAGCGGGCTGGATGTGCTGCTGGTTCAGCCGCACGGCCACTCGGCGGATCTCCTGCACCGACCAGCGGATCAAGGCCACGGTCCCATCGGGGCCGGCCTC
>JAFAOB010000506.1 GCA_019238055.1 Alphaproteobacteria bacterium | reverse complement strand
GCTTTTGTTATAAGTTTGCTGAGGAATGCCGGCGGTTTTCGGTTTACGGCTGCCGGCTGAAATGAATCAGGCCAGCATGCCATCCCTCCCCTCCCCATTGCGCATCGGCACACGCGGCAGCCCAATGGCGCTCAGCCAAACCGAGCAGGTCCGCGACCGTCTGCTCGCGGCACATCCCGAGCTCGCGGCACCCGGTATGGTCGAGATCGTGACGATCCGCACCACCGGCGACCGGGTGCAAGATCGGCGGCTTGCGGAAATCGGCGGCAAGGGATTGTTCAGCAAAGAGATCGATGAAGCGCTGCTCGACCGGCGCGTCGATCTCGCCGTGCACTCGCTGAAAGACCTCGAGACTTGGCTGCCCAGTGGAGTGGAAATCGCCTGCATTCTGCCGCGCGACGATCCACGCGACGCGTTCCTGTCGCGAACAGCGCCGAGCTTCGCGGCGCTGCCACAAGGTGCGGTGGTCGGCACCGCGTCTTTGCGGCGGCAAGCGCAATTGCTGCGCCGCCGGCCTGATTTGAAGGTCGTGCCAATCCGCGGCAACGCCAACACCCGTATCCGCAAGCTCGAAACCGGCGAAGTCGACGCAACCTTGCTGGTGCTATGCGGGTTGCAACGGATTGGCCTTACCGATCGCGCGACCGAGATTTTGCCATGCGAGATCATGTTACCAGCGGTCGGTCAAGGAGTGCTTGCCGTCGAGTGCCGCGCCGGCGACGAATCGGTCCGTCAGTTGCTGGCGCCGCTGCACGATCCCCTGAGTGCTGCGTGTGCCGCCGCCGAGCGAGCGATGCTGGCGGTGCTCGACGGCTCTTGTCACACACCGATCGCTGCGCTCGCCGAGATCAGCGGTGATCGGTTGGCGATCGAAGGACGATTGCTGACCGCGGACGGCAGCAGTGAAATTCGATTGCGGCGCGCCGGCGGCATCGCCGAAGCCGACGCCATCGGCAGCGCGCTCGGTGAAGATTTGCGCCGCGACGCCGGTCCCGAATTTGGGCTTGCATAATATCAGGGCCGTTCGTGACCGCGCGCTGCACTCACGCTTCGACAGCAATGCGCCCTCGACGTTCGCATCGCGAACCGTCCGATCGCTGGTTGCGATGGCGCCGGCGCGGCGATAGCTTGGCCTAGAAGGAAACTTTTTGTGCAATATCTCAGTACGCGCGACCCGCAATCGCCACACCGCACCCGCTCGTTTGAGGAGGTGTTGCTGGCGGGGCTCGCCGAGGATGGCGGGCTCTACGTCCCGGAGCGCTTCCCGGTTCTCGACCGCGAGGTGCTGTGCGGCTACGCTGGCATGCCCTATGCGGAGCTCGCCGCACAAACCATTAAATTGTTTGCCGGGGAGGCGTTTTCGGTCGGCGAGTTGCAGCGCCTCGCCGACGAGGCTTATCACGGCTTTCGTCACGCCGCGGTAACGCCGCTGGCGCAGCTTGACCACCGCTTGTGGCTGCTCGAGCTATTTCACGGGCCGACCCTCGCCTTCAAGGATCTGGCTCTGCAATTCGTCGGTCTGATGTTCGATGCGGCGCTCGCCCGGCGCGGCGACCGGGTGACGATCATTGGCGCCACTTCTGGTGATACCGGGTCGGCGGCACTCGAAGCCTGCCGCGATCGCGAGGCCATCGACATTTTCATCCTCTATCCATATGGCCGCATTTCCGAAGTCCAGCGGCGCCAGATGACGACAGTCGCATCGGCGAATGCGCACGCGATTGCGGTCGAAGGCACGTTCGACGATTGCCAGGATCTGGTCAAAGCATTGTTTGCCGACGCTCAGCTGCGCCAAGCGCTCAATCTCGCGGCGGTCAACTCGATCAATTGGGCGCGGATCGCGGCGCAGATCGTTTATTACTTCGCAGCCGGCGCCGCCCTTGGCGCACCGCACCGCTCTGTGTCCTTCAGTGTGCCGACCGGCAATTTTGGCAATGTCTATGCCGCCCATATCGCCCGTCACATGGGGCTGGCGGTCAAAGATCTGGTGATCGGCACCAATCGCAATGATATCCTGGCTCGCTATATTGCCACCGGCGAGATGGCGATTGCCCCGGTCGAGCCAAGCCTGAGCCCGAGCATGGACATACAGGTATCGAGCAATTTCGAACGCTTGTTGTTCGAGCTGAAAGGCCGCAACGGCGCCGCCGTCACCGAGGCGATCACTGCTTTTCGCCACACCGGCATTCTGCCGCGCTCCGATCCTGAGTGGCGCGCGGCGCAGGGCTTGTTTTCCGCTCACAAGGTCGACGACACTCTCACAATGAACATCATTGCTGAAACCTATGCGCGATCGGGGATCCTGATCGACCCGCACACTGCGGTGGCGGTCGGCGCTGCGCAGGCCGAATTGGCCAAGAACCATACCGATGCACCGATGGTGGCGCTCGCCTGTGCCCATCCGGCTAAATTCCCCGACTCCGTCGAACGCGCGACCGGAGTTCGTCCGCTCTTGCCTGGCGCACTCGCCGATCTGTTCGAGCACCGTGAGCGAGTGACGGTTTTGCCCAACGATCGGGGTGCCGTGACGCGTTATATCCGTGCCCATGCGCGCCGTAGCGGGAGGTTGGCATGACTATCGAGCTATCGCGGCTGAAAAACGGCCTGCAGATCGCGACCGATCGGTTCGAGACCGTCGACACGGTTTCCCTCGGTATTTGGGTCGATGTCGGCACCCGGCACGAGCCGGCCGAAATCAACGGTGTTGCTCATTTTCTCGAGCATATGGCGTTCAAAGGCACCGAGCGGCGCACGGCGCTCGCCATCGCCGAAGAAATCGAGGCGGTCGGCGGCCACCTCAACGCCTACACCTCGCGCGAAAGCACGGCTTATTACGCAAAGGTGCTCAAGGAAGACGTGCCGCTGGCGCTCGACATTCTGGCCGACATCCTGCAGCACTCGACCTTCGAACCCGAGGAGCTCGAACGCGAGCGTACCGTGATCCTGCAGGAGATCGGTCAGGCCAACGATACGCCGGACGACATCATCTTTGACCAATTTCAGGAATGCGCGTATCCCGACCAGGCGATGGGCCGCCCGGTGCTTGGTCGGCCTGAGATTATCCGGCGACTCGGACGCGAGGAGGTAACAGCCTATCTGCGCGACCATTATGGAGCGCGACGCATGGTTTTGGCAGCAGCCGGGAATCTCGATCACGACTGCATCGCGGGTTTCGCGGAGAAGCTGATGGCCGGGATGCCGGCAGAGCGTGCGATCATGACCGAACCAGCGCGTTACACGGGCGGCGAACGGCGCGAGGAACGCGACCTCGAACAGCTCCACCTCGTTTTGGGTTTCCCGGGCCTGAGGCTCGACCACCCTGATTTTTATGCCGGGTCGGTGTTGACGACGGCATTTGGCGGCGGCATGTCGTCGCGACTGTTCCAGGAAATCCGCGAGCGGCGCGGCCTCGTCTATACGATCCACTGTTTCGGCCACAGCTATCGCGATGGCGGCTTGTTTGGTATTTATGCCGGCACCGGTGAGGAAGAGGCGGCGGAACTTGTGCCTGCCTTGTGCGAAGAAACCCGCAAGCTCGAAGATGGACTGACCCCCGTCGAGTTGAAGCGGGCCAAGAGCCAGCTGAAGGCGGGTCTGCTGATGTCATTGGAAAGCACTTCGACACGCTGCGAACAGCTGGCTCAGCATCTGTTGATCCACGGGACGCCGTTCGATCCAGCCGAGATCGTGCAGCGTATCGAAGCGGTCGACGGTGCTGCGATCCGCCGCGTCGTGGCCCGCTGGCGGGACGGGCCGCCGACGCTGACCGCACTCGGACCACTAAGCAGGCTCGAAGGCTTTGACCGTGTCCAGGCGCGGCTAGCTGCCTGACGGCCGCGGCTCTCTCATGGCGCCGCAGCGAAAACCCTTTCCACGCTTGTTCCTGTCGCGCGCCGACCCGTTTCGCTTAACCGGTGAGCGGGTCTACCTGCGCGCACCGGAACGCAGCGATTGGGAAGCTTGGGCGACTTTGAGGAGCCGCTCGCGCGCCTTCCTCGAGCCATGGGAGCCGAGCTGGCCGGTCGACGCGCTGTCGCGCTTAAGTTTTCGGTCTAGGGTGGCGCGATATGTCGAGGATTGGCGCACCGACCAAGCCTACAACTTTTTTATTTTCTCACACGACGATGAATTGGTCGGCGGCATCGGCCTCTCGAACGTGCGCCGCGGCGTCTCCGAAACCGCGAGCCTCGGCTATTGGATCGGTGAGCCGTTTGCCCGCCAAGGATTGATGACCGCAGCCTTGCCGCTGGTGCTCGATTTCTCTTTCGATCGGCTACGATTGCATCGCGTGGAAGCCGCCTGCCTGCCGACCAATGTGCCGAGCCGTGCCTTATTGATGCGCATCGGTTTTCAGCAGGAAGGCTATGCCCGGCAATATCTGTGCATCGCCGGCAAATGGCAGGACCACCTGCTATTCGCCATCCTCCGCGAGGATTGGCGTTCGTAAGCAACAGCTAAAGCAGCTCGGAAGCCACGCTCCGGGCATGGGACGCGCCTCAGGCGTGACCGGCATCGCTCGACAGCAGCGAGAGATCGATGCCGAGTTTACCGAGCGCGCGTTGCCATTTTCCTTCGTGGTCGGGGTCGAACACGATGTGCTCATCGGCGGTGACCGATAGCCAGCCATTGGCTTGGATTTCAGCATCGAGCTGACCCGGCGCCCAACCAGCATAGCCGAGCGCGAATAGACTTTGCCGCGGGCCCCGGCCCCTCCCGATCGCGCGCATGATGTCAAGGGTCGCGGTAATCGCGATATTGCCGATGATCGGCAATGTGCCTTCCTCCTGATAATCGGCCGTGTGCAGCACAAACCCGCGGCCGGGTTCGACTGGACCGCCGAAGTGGACTGGTTGTTTTTGCGCGAAGTCGCCGGACTCGATGTCGAGCTGAGCGAACAGCTCGGCCAGAGTCAGTGAACCTAGCGGCTTGTTGATGACGAGGCCCATCGCTCCAGCCTCGCCGCTATGCGTGCATAGATAGATGACCGACCGAGCAAAGCGCGGATCGCCCATTTGCGGCATCGCGACCAGCAACTGCCCGGCGAGCGAATTCGACTTTTCGGCCATCGCAATACTCCTCGTTTCGTCCCGAGCCTATACGTTGATCATAAGCATTCCGTTGCCGAGGGCGCAGAAAAAACCGCGACCGGTACCGGTCGGCGGCGCTTTGCCCAGCACGCCGAGGTGTGCTATCGCTCCGGCCACGCGATCCGCTGCCTGGCTTGGGAAACGGATCAGTATGGCGTGGATAACCGTGGAGGGACCCCCATGACGATCAGTGTTGGCGACAAGCTGCCATCGGTAACGCTGCGGCAAGTGACCCCCGAGGGACCGAAAGAGATCAGCACCGACGATTTCTTCCGCGACAAAAAAGTGGCGCTGTTTGCGGTGCCGGGCGCCTTCACGCCGGCCTGTTCGCAGCGTCACCTGCCGGGGTTTGTCGACAAGGCGGCAGACATCAAGGCGAAGGGGATCGACGAGATCGCCTGTGTTGCGGTCAACGACCCTGCGGTTATGGGTGCCTGGGGCCGCGCTCAGAAGATTGAGGGCAAGGTGACGATGCTCGCCGATGGCAGCGGCGATTTCGCGCGCGCCCTCGGCCTCGAACTCGATCTGACAAAGGGCGGCCTCGGCATCCGCTCCAAGCGCTATTCGATGCTGATCGACAATGGCGTCGTCAGATCGCTCAACGTCGAGCAACAGCCCAGCCAAGTAGACGCCTCCAGCGCCGAGTCACTGCTGAAAGCGCTGGCTTAATTTCGCAGAGCGCCGGCTCGATCACGGGTGGGCGCCGGCGCTCGTAAGCATTGTGCGGATAAGCGGAGAGGTTGGGCAAGAACGCGCTGCATCGGGCGGCATGCGTTCTCGGATCTGCTCCTGGCGGTACCGACCGTCGTGTGTGGAGATTACCCTTCAGCAATATTACGCTGAGCCGATCGCCCCTGCTACCTACCCAGCGCTACCGCTCTCGCGAGCGTAAAGCCTTCGGAAGGGTAAAGGGCCGATGGCCCCCGACCAATGCTGGTATGCGACCATGGCGCGCTTAGGCATCATGGCTCATGGACAGGGCCGCAACCGGGAAATCTCGATGGCGCAGGTGTTTTCCCTGTGAACTCGATGAGTGCAGCCCGGGATCATGGTCGCAAGCGTATGGGAGTGGTTGTTCGGTCCCGATCCCAGCTGGTTGCGGTTGTGGGTCGCGGCGCGTGTCGTCTGTACCGCAGCGGCGACGCTGACGGTTCTGCTTTTGCTGCAATATCGCATGACCGTGCCGTTCGATGCGATCGGTCTCGGCCTAATGGTCAGCATATTTGCAACCGTCAACCTGCGCGACCCAACCCCAGCTCGTCAACGCGTGACGCTGCTGGTCATACCGCTCCCAGCGCTCGGCACATGGGCGCTCGCCGCGTATTTAAATCATTGGCAATGGTTGGCCGATATCGGCTTCATCCTCGTCGTGTTCTGCGCGAGTTTGGCGCGGCTTCTCGGGCCGCGCGGCACGGCTTGGGGTATGGTTGCCTACATCGCATATTTTATCAGCGATGTGACGCGCTCCCAGCTGTCGCACCATTCGGCCATTCTACTGGCGATCGCGGTCGCGATTTGCGCCGGTTATCTCAATCGATTTTATGTTTTGGCTGATGATCCGGCGGCGACGCTCGATCACGTGCTGCGTTATTTACGGCGCCGTGTTGCCCGCATTCTGGGTGAAATCGCATCTGCTGCGCGGCTCGACGAGCCGAATGATCGGTACCGGGCGTGGCGCGATCGTCAACTCGTCCGCCTGCGGGCTGGCGCTCTCATCGCCAAGCAGCAGATTGATTTCCTGGCGAGGGAAGGCACACGAGACCGGGTAAGGGAACGCGCCGCCCTTGATCTTTTGAGGCTGGAACTCGGACTCGAGCGGCTCCTGCGGCTGCCCGCCTCGGGAATGGGTTCTGAGAAAGAACAAGCTTACCTGCGGCTGCGGCTTGGCGCCTTGCAACGCCATCTGACCGGGTGCGTCGGCGAGATCGGACCTTGTCTTGCCCCCGCTGGTTCGAAACGACTTCGCCTCGCGCTAGACTGGCTTGAACAGGCGATTATGGCGCTTCCCGCTGACTTGGAAGGCATTCCGCGAACATCGGAACCCACTCCGCCAGGGAACCAAACGGGCACCACCGAGCCGCCGACCTTTGACAACGGGAAGGACGAAAAATCGGCGGGGAAAGAAGAAAATTCAGTGGGAAAACAGCCCGAGAAAAAGAAACTGCTGGAACAACCCGCGGCCAGGCAGGCGCTGCAAAATGCGCTCTCCGTCGGGTTGGCGATCGGCATTGGCAGCCTAGTTTCGGGCCGGCGATGGTATTGGGCGGCGATTGCCGCCTTTATCGTCGGCACCGGCATCAACTCGTGGGGCGAAGGGCTCGTCAAAGCGCTGCAGCGCTTGGTCGGTACCATCGTCGGTATTGTTGTCGGGCTCTATTTGGGCTCGCTGGTCAGTGGTCACACCAATCTGATGCTGGCGCTTGTGCTCGTATGTATCTTCTTTGCGTTTTACGCCTTCCAATCGGCCTACGCGGTCATGATGTTCTGGATCACGATCATGGTCGCGCTGCTCTACGCGTTGCTGGGCCTACTCCAGCCGGCATTACTGATTCTGCGCCTGGAGGAGACCGCGATCGGATCGGCCATCGGGGTCGTCGTCATCATGACATTGTTGCCGCTGCGCACCCACCAAGTGCTGGGCTCGGCACTTGGCGAACTCCTGACCGCAATTGGGAGTGTTGTGGATCAGGCGGCAGGCGATTCTGCCAACCACCGCGACGATCAGAAGCTGATTGCTGCAGCGTGGGAGATTGCAGAAAAGACCAATGCGTTGCGCGACGCGATCGGCCCCTTAAAGCGCGGTTGGGAGCGCCTCAGTCCCGCGCCCATACGTATCGCTATCGCCATCGCGGAGGATCTGGCCTATACTGCCCGCGAATTGGCTTTCGCCGCGGCGGGTTCCCCGCCGGACCTGACGCAGCTGGATCAATTCCAACCAGAAGGTCGATGTCTTCGACGCAAGCTCGACAGCTACAGCGCTGAAATAAAAGCGGCCGGGGCCCGATTCCGGTGCCACGAGCCGCAGAACAAGGAGGCGAGCCAATTCCCCACCGCGGCCGTCGACAAAACTGAGACACCATTCGGCGACAAGGCCGCGCTCTTGGATTTGCTGAATCAGCACCTCGACCGGCTGCGCGCAACCTGCCTCGGGGTTGTGCCGCAGGCCGGTGCTGGTCAGTGAAGCTCGGCGCCGGCTTTACGCAATTCGCTGGCGCGCACGAGCAGGCGAGGATTGAGTTCGTCGACCGAACGAACGCCCAGCAACCCAAGATCGCGGTCGAGCTCCTCGCGCAGGATGTCGAGAGCCCGCTTGGCGCCCTTTCTCCCCGCGGCGGCGACACCATACAGCACGGCCCGGCCGACAAACACCGCATCGGCGCCGAGCGCCAGCGCCTTTATGATGTCTGTGCCGCGCCGCATGCCGCCGTCGACCAGGATCGTCAACCGATCGCCGAGTGCCTGCCGCACCGCCGGCAACAAATCGAGCGGTGCCACCGCCCAGTCGAGCTGGCGCCCGCCATGGTTGGAGATCGCGACTGCATCGGCGCCGATTTCCGCCGCCCGCACGCAGTCTTCGACGGTCAACAGACCCTTGATGATCAGCTTGCGCGGCCAGCTTTCGCGGATGCGCGATATCAGATCCCAAGAAAGGGCCTTGTCCATCTGCGAGCGGATCCAATGCGCGCTCTTGAACAGACTGCGCTTGTCCTTGGGAACGAACTCGACGACATTCTCAAAGCTCGGCATGCCGTGCGTCAAAATTCCCCGGGCAAGCCAGTCCGGATGCATCAGTGCATCAAACCGCGAGCTCCAATTGATCGCGGTCGGGCTCGACATCGTCCGATGATGCCATTCCCGGTTGCCGTAGACCTGGGCATCAACGGTGACGATCAGCGCTTCGCATCCATTCTCGCGCGCCCGCGAAATAAGCGTGTTGCGCACCTCGGTCGGGCCAAAGACGTAGAGCTGCCACCAATAGCGCAACCCCGGTACCTGCGCGACGCGCGACATCAGGTCGTTCGACATCGTGCTCTGGGCAAACGGCACGCCCGCTTCCGCTGCCGCCTGGGCCAGACGCAGATCGGCATGGGGCCAGAACAGCCCGTTGAATCCGGTCGGCGCCACGGCGACAGGGATTTCGGTCTTCCGGCCGAACAGCGTGGTCGAGACATCACGGTGCGATACATCGACCATGGATCGGTGCAAAAAGCGCCACTCCGCCAATGCCGCGATATTGCGCGCCAGTGCCGCTTCATCCTCGCCGCCGGCCTCGAGATATTCGGTGACAAAGCCGGGCAGGCGGCGATGCGCCATCGCCCGCAGATCCTCCACCGTCACCGCCCGGCCGAGATTGGTCCCGGCATAAAATCGGCGGCGCGGATTGCTGGCAAGCACGGCTGGAGAGGCCCAGGCGAGGGTTCTATCTGCTGGCGCAAAGCTCGGCGCTGCCCGCCAAAAACCGCGGGAACTGCTCCGGGCGGCGAGCGCGAGGACTCCCGCCGACATCGCAAGCGCTGCCACAGCGGCGCCGCCTTGCCACGAAGTTCTATTCGAGCCATCCAGTCCGTTCGGCGCTCTCGCCTGGCTCGCCGGCTCCGGCGCCGTGGTCGGCATCGGCATCTGCTCGATTTGGTCCATCACTTGTCCTCTGCGAGTTGCGCCTCACAGTTCGCCGCGCCGCGCCAGCTCGCGAATGCGATCGCCGGCGCGCCAAGCGAGCGCCTGGATCGTCAATGACGGGTTTACGCCCGCAACCGTCGGAAACAGCGAGCCGTCGCAGATCCACAGATTGGGAATGTCCCAGCAGCGTCCATCGGCGTTCGTCACGCTCGCCTTGGGATCGGTGCCCATGCGACAGGTGCCGCCAAGGTGAGCCGTGTCTTCCGCCGACCAGATATCTTTGCCGCCTGCGGCTTCCAGCGCTGCGCTCATAAAGCGGATCGCATGCTGGTACAGCTTTTTGTCTTCCTCGCCATAGGAGAACACGACGCGCGGAATGCGCAGGCCGAGCTCATCGGTTTGGTCGGCCAACTCGACCCGGTTCTTTTCCTGCGGCAACACCTCGCCGACGATCTTGAGCCCCGCTTGATGGTTGTATTTGGCCATCTCGTTGCGCAGCTCCATGCCCCACAGGCCGCGCTGTCCGGTCATCGTGTCAGCCCATTCGACGGCTAACGGGCCCTGGCTCATATACGCGTAGCCGCCCGGAAAATCCTTGCCGGTCTGGGTATAGTTCCAATGCTCGGTAACCGCCAATGATGGCGGCGCCTTGTACCAGCGAATTTCCTCGTCGAAGGTGCCATAAACGGCATGGTTCGACTGAACCATAAAGAATTTCCCGACCAGCCCGCTGCTGTTGGCGAGCCCGTCAGGAAATTGCGGACAGGCTGAATTCAGCAACAGCCGCGGGGTCTCGATCGCATACCCGCCGACGACGATGTTTTTCGCCCGCTGGCGCCGCCATTCGCCTTCGCGATGGTAATGCAATGAGGTGACTCTGCCGTTCCGCCCGACCTCGATTCGGCCGACCATGGCGAGATCGCGAATCTCGGCCCCGGCCTTGATCGCGTTCGGGATCCAGGTGACGAGCGCGCTCTGTTTTGCGTTCGTCGAACAACCGAATTTGCAGAACCCACGATAGACGCAAGGATGAGATTTGCCGCGCGGCGCCGAAATCGTGGCCAAGGGTGTCGCCGCCCATTTGATGCCGAGGGCTTCGCAGCCGCGCGCCAGGACGAGTGCCGCCGCATTCATCTCATGCTGTCGATAAGGGTAGCGGCGGCGCGGCGGACCCCACGGATAATCAACCGGCCCCGCGATCTTCAGCGCGTCTTCGGTCAGATCATAATAATGCCACATCTCCTCGGGCTCGACCGGCCAGTCGACGGCGTAGCCGAGCCGCGAGCGTGCCTTAAAGCGATCGGGACCGATGCGCAGCGACACCATCTGGAAATGCACGGTGCTGCCGCCGACCGATTGGCCGCTGTTATTGTCACCGAGCTGGACCGGGTTCTCACCACCCACGATGCGTTCGCCGAGCCAAAAGAGCTTTCTCTGCTCGTATTCATCTGAGGCGAAATCCTCAAGCGGCCGCCAAAACGGGCCGGCGTCGAAGGCGACGACCGAAAACCCGGCCTCGGCGAGTTTGCAGGCGAGTGTGCCGCCACCCGCGCCGGTGCCGACGATCGCAAAATCGACTTCGTCCTCGTCTTTGTAGCAGCGCATCGGGACCCAACCGCCCCGGCGGAACACATCGGGCGCGCGCCCGTCCTTGGCTCGCGGGCTATCCGTCATGACGCTCTTCCGCTTCCCAGGAATCTCGTCGATCGAAGCCGAGCCGGACATAGCCGCGCGGTGAGGCCGGACCGCCAAAACCGATCTCGCTCCAGGCGGCCGGGTGCGCGTAATAGACGCTGACGGTTGTGCGCAACAGCAGGCTCGAAAAGAATTGTTTGGGCGGCAAACCCTGCCACACCTCGCTGCGAGTGTCGTTGTGCTGGATAGCCCGCAGCACCGCTTCCTGCTGATTGTGCGGCAGGTCGCGAAAGCCGCCGCCCCAACGCGTGCGCGCCTCCTCGTCGATGGCTTTGATGCCCTGCCGCCAAGCCTCGCGCATCGGCGGCATCCCGTCATAGCGGTAGCCGTCGCCCTGGTTCTTGTGCAATTTTTCGTCAATAAACGGCACGATCGGAACCGGCCGATTGCCGCGATCAGGCTGCGGGATCAGGCGATCGCAAATGGCAGTCAATATTTCCCATTCGCCCTCGGTCAGAAATCGCCGCTCCGGCACGTCCTCGAGCCGCTTCTTGACGACGGCCCGCGTCTGGTCGTTCCAGGACGGCGAATCCCATTTGTCGAGGACGTCATAGGTTGGGAAGCGGTGGTGAAAAACCTCGCTCATTGCTGCGCTTCCATCAGTTTGATGGCGCCAAGCCCGGCCAAGGCGACGCCGGTGAACGACGGTGGCGCGGGCAAGGGTGGCCCGTTCAGCAAATTCTGGCTCCAGTTGTAAAAGCCG
>JAFAOB010000448.1 GCA_019238055.1 Alphaproteobacteria bacterium | reverse complement strand
CCAGACAAGCCAGAACCATCTTGGCGCGCTCGACCAAGCGGGCTTCCGCACTCCGGCTGCGCGCGAGGTTGATCAGTTCAGTTCGTTGCTCGGCAGAACACGACAATGCGACCGCGACCCGGCTCACCCGACACCTCAAATGGTATGCACACCTCAAATATTATACAAAATATCGCATTTCAACGCAATTAAGCACTAGCCGTGCTCGACGCGAAAGACAGCCTTGCCGGCGATCTGCCGATCGCGCAACCGCGGCCCGATATTCGCCACCTCGCGCCAGCTGCTCGCGACGAGAGCAAGCTTTAGCGAGCCCTCGGCGACCAGCGATGCGAGCAGGGCCAGATCCGGCCCAAACCGCTCTTCAGCTTCGGAGGTGAAATACGAAAAGCTCTGGATGCGGGCATTGGGATGTTCGGCAAAATCGCGGAAATTGATCGAGGTCGGCTCGCCCGAGGAATTTCCGAAGATCACGATGGTTCCCTTCGCCTCAACCCGCGCGATCGCGGCAGCAAGCGACGCCCCGCCCGCAGCTTCCAGGATCAGCTCGAAACGCCCTTCCGCCTGGTCGATGCCATAGACGAGCTTGTCGGCCCCGTGCACGTGCCGCCCGCGCTCGGGCGAGCCCACAATTGCGGTGACATGTGCTCCTGACCGAGCGGCGATCTGCACGGCCATGTGCCCGACACCGCCCGCAGCACCGGTCACCAGCACGCGCTTGCCGAGCAATGGCGCACCGTGTCGCAAGGTGCGCAATGCGGTCAGGCCGGCAACCGGCAAGGCGGCCGCTTCTTCAAAGCCGACATTATCGGCAAGTGCCGCCATCCGGTGCGCCGGCACCGCCACCCGTTGGGCCCACCCGGCATTGTCGGTCAATGCGACGACCCGAGTGCCGGCCGGCAGGCCGCCGCCATTGGCCGCCGCTTTCAACACGACGCCACTGATGTCCTGACCCGGCCGCCATCCTTCCGGCCGGACCTGCATCAGCCGCAGCTCGCCGCGGTTTAGCGAAAACGCCCGCACCTCGACAAGGGCCTCGTTCGGCGCCGGCACCGGTTCCGGCATTTCGCGGACCTCAACGGGTGCGCTGCCATTTGGGGTGTTGGCGATCGCGAGCATTGGTTGCTTCCCCGGTTCAGGACAAGCGAGCCCCTCACCCCAACCCTCTCCCCGCCAGCGGGGAGAGGGTTGGACCCGCGCAGCGGGAGGGTGAGGGGCGCTTCACTCAATTGAGCCGCAGGTCGGTGATGTGCCGCGGATCGGGCTTGAGCTCGCCACGTTCGACCCGGGCGACGATCTCCGTCAGTACCTTGTTGGTCGGCGCCGGAATCCCGACTTCTTCGCCTTTGTTGACGACAAAGCCGTTCAGGAACTGGATCTCGGTGCGCCGACCCTTGACCATGTCCTGACCGGTCGAGGGCCGGTGCTCGCCACCGCCGGACCGGCTGGCCTCGGCAAGGCGATGCTCGTCGATCTCTCTTTGCGCTGCCGGATCGCCCTCGCCGGCGCGGGCCAAGGTCTCGGGATCCATGTGGCTGACCTCGTCGAAATGATAGCCGAGCGCTTGGCCGACCCGGATCGCCTCGCTGCCGAGCCGGTTCGAGAAATGGCGAATCACATCGTTCTTGATCATGTCGCGCGAGATCATGCCGGTGCAAGCCGACAATCCGTTGCCCATGACATTGGTGACGAGCTTCGACCAGCGCTCGCCCCACAGATTCTCGGTTACCATTGCGCTATCGGAGTAACTGAGGAGCCGGCATATCTCCTTGGCGCGGTCGGTGATGCGGCCGTGCACCTCGCCGACGCGGAAGACGGTGTGACGCGAACCCGATTTGCCGGCAGCGCGCCGCACCTGCCCCGGCGCGTGCAGTTCGACCGTGATCGAGCTGGCGACCGAACCCAAGGTCTTGCCCCAGCCGACAATCCCGGCGATGGTTTCCTCGTTCATGCAATTTTGCAGCGACACGACAAATCCGGTCGGCGCCAGATACTGCTTGATCAACGCCGTCGCCCACGGTGTGTCGTACGATTTCATGCAGACAAAGGCGATGTCGATCGGCGCTTCCTTTGACAGCTGCTGCGCCTCGGTGATGTGGAGTGCGCGCGGCCTGACCGTAAACGGCTCGACATCGCGGATATGAGTAATCCGCAACCCGTCCTTGCGGATCGCCTCGACGTTTTCGGGCCACGAGTCGATATAGGTCACATCTTCGCCCGCCTGCACCATATGCGCGCCGGCATAACCGCCGACTGCTCCAGCGCCGACGATCGCGATCTTGTTTTTAGCCATAATTTCCTCCGCTCCAGGCTCGCGGCACGGCCCGCCGCGCGCTCCTGCAGTGATCCTAATACGGCCGTGACGCTCGCGTCACCCTATCGCTTTGGCGCCGCGGGTCTGCGCGATCGCGGTGCGCGTCGCGGTGGTGCCGGGGCACGGCGCCGAACCGGCGGTTTCGTCGTTCCTTTCGTAGATGTTCGTCTTGTGCGGGTGCGACCGGCTTTGGTCGCCCGACGAACATCGAACACCATCCCGAACGGGATCCCGACGATCCCGACAGCCATCAAGCCGCTGGCGAGGCGCGTGAGCACGTTAATCTCGGCAACAACCACGATCAGCCCGAGCACAAGCCCGGCGCCAAAGGTCAGCAAGGCGATCTTGGTGTAGCGCATCCGTTGCGGCCGGCGAAAGCGACCCGTAATCTCTCCACTTACAGGGTCAACACCGCGCCGGTAGGCGCCAACGCCAAAGGGAAAAATATGATCGAGGTCGAGCGGCCGACGGATCTTGCGCAATTTGTCGGCCAGGAGATCGGCGTCAGCGATTGGTTCACGGTCGATCAGGCAATCATCGACAAATTCGCCGAGGCGACCGGCGATCATCAATGGATTCATGTCGATGTCGAGCGCGCCAAGCGCGAGATGCCCGGCGGCAAGACGATCGCCCACGGCTATCTGACGCTCTCGTTGGTGCCCCGTTTGGCGGCCACGATCTATCGGGTCAAAAGGCGCTCGCGCGGGCTCAATTATGGCTCAAACCGGGTGCGTTTCACAGGCCAGGTGCCAGCCGGTTCGCGCATCCGCTTGCGGCAGAAGATCAAGTCGGTTGAGCCGGTCGAAGGCGGCGGAGTCCGCATCACCTCGGAAAGCGCGATGGAAGTCGAGGGGTCGTCGCGGCCGGTGCTCATTGCCGAAACGATCAGCATGCAATACGAGTAACTCCAAACGAGGCAAACAGGCGAGGAGGAAATCCGATGGCAAACACCCGTGGGAATGAGCAATCGTCATACATTTACATTGGGCTCGCGGGCGAAACCGGCCGCGGGCGCGTCGTGCATTCGGGCCTCTACCGCATGGCCGAGGGCGATGACGAATGGGAGCCGATGCAGCGCGGGTTGCCCGACATGCCGGCGGTGCGGGCCTTGGCAGTGCACCCGCAAAACCCCGATGTGATCTATGCCGGAACCCAATCCGGGCCCTATCACAGCGCCGACCGCGGCGAGCATTGGGAAAAGGTCAACCTGCCGGATCACGGTCTGCCGGTATGGTCAATCCTGTTCCACCCGCACGATCCCGACGTGATCCTGGTCGGCTACGAGAATTGCGAGATCTATCGCAGCGACGATGGCGGCGAGCGCTGGACCCGGTTGCCGGTCAGCGTGCGCTTCCCGGAGATCACCACCGCACCCGGCGCCAATCCGGCAAAACGGGTGCTGAAGATGGATGCCGATGCCGGTGATCCGAACCTGCTCTTCGCCGCGGTCGAGGTCGGCGGCACCTTGCGCTCGACCGATGGCGGCGAGCATTGGGAGAATCTGAGCCACGGGCAGTATTTGAACGACGACGCCGTCGACATGCATGGCGTGCTGGCGAGCCGCTGGCGCCCTGGCACGGTGTTCGGCATCGCGCGGGCCGGCATGTTCGCCAGCATGGATCGCGGCGATCATTGGCGGCACGTTCCGTTGGAGCCGCTCAACCCCAAGGGGCAGATCTATTGCCGCGACATCCGCGAGGTGCCGGGCAACCCACGCAAATTATGGGTCGCAGCGGGGGCCGGTTTTCAGAGCGACAAGGGCGTGCTGTTGCACAGCCCGGATGGTGGCGACAGCTGGTCGCGGGTCGACATTGGCGTGCCGGTGGCGCACACGATGTTCGCGCTCGCCTTTGACGAACATCGGCCGCAGCTGATGTCGGCGGCAACCAATGGCGGCGAGGTCTATTCGAGCCTTGATGGCGGCGAGACCTGGACCGCGCACAAGCCGCCGCCATCAGGCACCCAGATCTACGCGCTGGCGCGCGGCTGAGCTGGGCTACGACGGGAGCATTGGAGGTCGCAAACGGCTGACCGAGGAGCAGAGCAGCACTGCCGATTTCACGGCAGCGCTCAGTCGGCTTCGATCAAGGTCAGCCGGTCCGCCGAGGGCTCGTAATCGAGGACGAAGAGCGCCACATTGCGGGCTCTGACTGGGGTGGCGTCGGTCGGCAGGGCATGTTTGACAAGCCGGCGCACCATCGCACCGTGGGTCGAGACCGCGAGGCGCTGGTAGGGATGGGTTAGGGCGACGCGCCGCAATGCGGCGAGCCCGCGCATCAAGGTTTGGTATCCGGTCTCGCCGCCCGGAAATGCGACATTGTCATCGCTGTACCAGCGCTCGGTCAATTCCTCACCAAACCGCGCCTTGGCTTCCTCCCACAGCAACCCTTCGGCAAGGCCGACGCTGACCTCGCGCAGCCCGGGATCGGCCAACAGCGGCACTCCCGAAACCTCGGCAATGATCCGCGCCGTCGTCAGCGCGCGGGTCAAATCGCTCGAAACCACGGCATCGAGCCGATGGGCAAGCAGGCGCTTGGCCAAGGCTTCCGCCTGGGCGAGACCGGTCGCGTTGAGCGGGGTATCGGTATGGCCTTGCAGCCGTCCCTCACGGTTCCAATCGGTTTCGCCGTGGCGAAACAGAAACAGTACGCGGCGGTCGCCAGCCTGCTCCATGCAAATTCTCCTGATCGGATAGAACGTGAGGCTCGGAAGGTCTTATTAGCAGCAGATCCGCCTGAACGGGAATAGCCGATCGCATATCAGCGGTTTGCGCGGGTTTTACCAACCAAAACGAGTGAAAAATAAGGCGCCTCGTCGATTTCGGTCAAAGGCCGAACGCGCTGGTCTGGCAAGCTCGCGTGCTCGACACACACGGCGCCGGCCAGCCGGCCGAGTTCCGCCAAGACTCGTTTGACCTTGGTGATGTGACGGCCAAGCTTGGTGATCGCAGCGGCCTCGGCCGCGGCCAGGCAGGAAGCGAGATCGGGCTCGGCCAGGGTCGCCGGGATCACCGACAGCACTTCATCGCGCGTGACGAGCGGCATTGCCGCGGCGGCAGGACAGGCCGTTAGCGACGACACGCCCGGGACGATCTCGATCGCAAAGCGGCCGGCCAGTCTCATTAAGATGCCGCTAAAGCTGCCATAAAACAGCGGGTCGCCTTGGCACAGCAGCGCCACGTCGTCCCCGGCTTCGAGTTCGGCAGCGATCACTCGGGCCGCATTGTCGTAGATGTGCTCGGATGGCACGCCCGGCCGCATCGGAAAGCGGATTGCGATCTCACGTTGCGCGCGATCGAGCCACGCCGCGACGATCGTGCGCGCAAAACTGTCGCCTTGCTCGGGGGCCGGGTAGGCGACAACCGTCGCCGCCCGCAGCAACCGCAGCCCTTTGAGCGTCAGCAACTCAGGGTCGCCGGGACCGACCCCAATACCATAGAGACGTCCGGGCTGCCGCACCGTCATATCACGCCGGTTTTGTTACCGAGAGCTGCGTGACACTCGCCAGCGGCCGCCACAAATGATGCGCGCCGGCGGGCTCGACGCGGCTGACGCCGATTCGGGTCAGGCTGCCATCGTGCCGCGCCTGCCA
>JAFAOB010000372.1 GCA_019238055.1 Alphaproteobacteria bacterium | reverse complement strand
TGTTTAGATTACTGCAATCCCTCAAAGGAAGTTGCCAATTGGCTCTCGTCTTCACCCGGATCACCATCCTACGGCTTGGGGTTCTGCTCGCCGTCACGCTGTCTGCGGCGGCCGGCGACGCCCAGCCGCAATCCCAGAACTATGCGACCGCGGAGCTGACGATCGTCACTGCCAAGGGCCCTCAGCGCTTCCATATCGAACTTGCTGAAACGCCAGCGCAAATGGAGCAAGGGCTGATGTTCCGGCGGGAACTGGCGCCGGATGCCGGAATGCTGTTCGACTTCAAGCAGCCGACCATGGCAACGATGTGGATGCGCAATACGCTCATCCCGCTCGACATGCTGTTTGTCGACGCGAATGGTCGCATCGTCAACATCCACGAGCGGGCGGTGCCACAGTCGGATGCGATCATCGCCGCGGCTTCTCCGGTGCGCGCGGTCATCGAGCTGAACGGCGGCACCGCCGCGCGTCTCGGGATCAAGCCCGGCGACCGGGTGCTATTCCCGATCTTCGATTCGGGGTCGTGACCGCGGCTTGCTAGAGGACCTCCGCCTTCAACCTTATAAGAAGCCGCGAACGAGGTCGAGAAAGGCGTCGAGACGATCATGATGGACCCAGTGACCGGCATTATCGAAGGTGATGACCCGGGCGTTGTTGAAATAGCTGATCCGACCGTCATCGAGCGGGTTCGAGGCCCAGCTTTCCTTGCCGTAGATCAGCAATGTCGGGCAGCTAATGCGGCCCCACAATTCTTTTATCTCGGCCTGCGTCATCTCATAGGGGGGCTCGGCGCGGACGTAATTATCAAATTTCCAGCTATAGGTCCCGTCTTCGTTCTGATTGACCCCGTGCTGGGTCAAATGCAGCGCCTGTTCCGGGGAGAGGTGCTGGTTCTCCTCCTGCATCCGGTGAAAGGCGTCCTCGATCGAGGCGTAACGGCGCGGCAGGCGTCCGGAGAGGCCCCGCTGCTCATCGATCCAGCTCTGCATCCGCTCGGCAATGGCGCGCTTGCGGCGCTCGCGGATCCGGCGGGGTGAGGCGCCAAGCCCTTCGATCGCGACGAGGCGGCGCACGAAATCGGGGTAGATGCCGGCGTAACGCAACGCGATCACCCCGCCCAAGGAATGCGCGATGATCGTTACTGGTGCCAATTCCTGCTGATGAATCAGCTGTGCGAGGTCGTAAACATAACCTGCGATCGTATAGTTGCCATCGGGCGACCACTGGCTGTCCCCGTGCCCGCGCAGGTCGGGTGCCAGCACATGCCAGTCCCGGCGCAACGCGTCTGCGACCCAGTCCCAGTTGCGGCAATGATCGCGGCCACCATGCACCAAAAGCAATGGCGGGGCCTCCGGATTGCCCCAGTCGACATAATGCAGCCGCAGCCGCTGCGAGAAATAAATGCGCGAAGTCGGGCCGGAGCGGTCAAGGGTCATAAAACCGGGCTCTCCTTATCGGTGCAGAGTGCGCAGAGCCTAATGCTCGCACCGGCAAAGGAAAAGCCTAGCAACACACAAAACAACCCCCGCGCGCATTGGAGCGGCAAGCGGGGGTTTGGTTTGCGAAGGCTGTCTTCGCGCCTAGGCTCGCAGGCCTAGGCTGTTCTTGGACTTAGCGATCGGTTGCCGATGCCAAGCGGTCGGCAACTCCGGACTTTTCCGGTGGAAGCATGTCGATGCGACATCCTCCTTCCTAGTTGACGACGTTTATCAAATAGCAAGCGCAACAAACAGCGTCAAGAGCGGAGCACCACCCTCAAACACCTAAGCCGGGGCGAAGCGCGGTTTGCCGCTCGGCAACGCCGGCAAACCGATCCCCGCGGTGGTCGCAGCCCTCGGCGCCTTTCGCGAAAGGGGCGAAGAATGTCGCCGGGGCAAAGGAATTCATGACCTATGTCATCCAGCCCAAGGTCACCGACGCCTATCTTAAAGGGGCTCGGCCGGTGGTTGCCGGCAATGCCGGAAATGGTCAAAAACGACCCGTTCTGGCTCGACCCCAAGGACCTACACCGGCCCGTCTATGTCCGCGAAGGATTTCTCAAACCGACGATCCCAGCGTTCCACGTGTTCAATCCCGGGTTCGGGGTCGTCAATGCCGAGCAGACCTGGGGCTAAGCGGAAGCCGATATCATGCGCAACGGGATGACCCCGCAGGCAGCGACCGACAAAGCTCAAGCGCGTCGACGCGATCCTCGCCGAGTATCCGATCGCCCAGGCCTGAGCGAAACCGGCCCGGCTCTTGTCTGGCGAGGCCAGAACCGGGACGCGCGCCGCTGCTGCGGCGGCAATCGCCGAGCCGGCAGTTTGCGACGCACTCGTCTCCGCCGCGTTCTCGACACGCTTGCGTTTCGCTGCGCTTGCGACGGCGGGAGGCTCGGCCTAGCCTGCCTTGCACCGGCAAGAGCCGGCAAGGGAGGCGCCCATGGATTTTGCTGACAACCCCGAGCATGCCGCTTTTCGAGCCGAATTCCGGCAATGGCTCGAAGACAATCTACCGCCCGAGATTTGCGTCGATGACGCCGCCGATCAGCGCGTCGCCCCCGATCGCGAGACCCTTGAAAAGCGCATTGCCTGGCAAAAGAAAATGCACGCCGCCAGCTGGGTTGGCATTTCCTGGCCGCGGGAGTATGGCGGGCGCGGCGCCAGCTTTATGCAGCAGGTCATCTTTGACGAAGAATATTTTCGCGCCCGCGCTCCGGTGTTGCCGACCGCGAGTGCGTTGAACCTGCTCGGCCCGACCTTGATTCATTGGGGAACCGAAGAGCAGAAACAGCGCCACCTGCCGCGCATTCTCAGCGCCGACGAGTTGTGGTGCCAGGGCTATTCCGAACCGGGTGCGGGCGGCGATCTCGCCAGCTTGCGCACCCGTGCAGTCGACCGGGACGATCATTTTGTCGTCAATGGGCAGAAGGTGTGGACCTCGGGCGCGCACTTCGCCGACTGGTGCTTTTTGCTGGTGCGCACCGATCCTGATGCGCCAAAGCATCACGGCATCAGCTATTTGCTCGTCGATATGAAGACGCCGGGCATCACCGTGCGTCCGCTGGTCCTGTTAAACGGGCACCGGCACTTCAACGAAGTGTTTTTCGAGGACGTCGTGGTCCCCAAGGAAAACCTTGTCGGACCGCTGAACCAGGGTTGGAAGGTCGCGATCACGACGTTGATGTTCGAGCGCAGCGGGGCCGGCGGGCGCGACCACGCGGCCCAGATCGCCCGCCTTGCCGAACTCGCCAAGCAGTTTCCGAGCCGGCAGGAGCCCGCCTGGAACGAGAGCCATATCCGCCAGCAGCTGGCGCAGCTCGCGATCGATGTCAAAGCTTTGCAGGTCACCCGTCTGCGCGGGTTGACGCGGCGGTTGCGCGGCGAGCCGCCGGGCCCCGAAGGTTCAATCCTGAAATTGTTCGGCTCGGAATTGGCGCTGCGGATAGCCGATTTCTCGTCGACCCTGCTCGGCCCCTACGCCACTGTTGATGCCCCGACCGAGGCGGTGCCCGATGCCGCGCGCTGGCACCACAGGGTGCTCGGCGCACGCCAGTACACGATTGCCGGCGGCACCAGCGAGATCCAGCGCAACATCATCGGCGAGCGCGTGCTGGGATTGCCAAAGGGCTAATCTCTTCTTGGGCGGCATGGATGATCCGAACCGGCGGCGCCATATTTTTGGGGAGCCAAGGCACGATCTTGAACCACTCGTTCGACAGTACGGCAGCGAGGAAGCGGCCAGTCAGGCGATTGAAAACGCGGTTAACGCTGCTTTCGATGGTGGCGATCTGATCATTGATGACAATGGGCTGTACGAGCAAGTGTTCGACATCAGTGGGAATTCGGTTACGGTCAGCGGGCGTGTGATCGATGGCACCGTGCGCGTTGGTACGGCATGGATCCCGCTCAAAGAGTCCGACTAAATGGAAACATTATCGCCGGCAGAACTGCATATAACTCGATCGATGCTTGTGAAACAATACGGACCTCGTTCGCCGTTTCTGGATCAGCTCGCGGTTGCTCGCATCGAACATCGACGGATAACCGGGGTCGGGGTTTTTGTTAATTTGCTAATCCCCGCAGAGGCCGCTTGCGTTGATCAAATCAACACCGAAATTTCCGAAGCCTATCGGACGGTTCTCGCCGCACCTTGTGATCTTGTTGGCTTCACGCTGTTCATTCGTAAAGGTTACCTGAGTTTCCTCGAAGGTTACACCTTCGGCGATGTACGCTGGCCGGATGAATTGATGGAGAACTGGGTGGTCTTCGATGCGGCTTGAGCTGTTTTCTGCGATGTTCTCGTGCCTTCGGTAGCCCTTGAAGATCCGCGTGAGCTTGAGATCAGAGCCCTGCTCGCCCAATCGGATTCTTACTCCGCATCGCGGTATCCACCTGAAAGCCAGCATCAAGCGGATATTGGTTCATTGACAGCGGCAAACGTTCGGTTTTTCGCGGCCCGATCCGCTGGGGCAGCGGTTGGGTGCGGTGCGCTCGTGATCGGGAACGATGGTACCGCGGAGCTGAAGCGGATGTTTGTCGATCCGGCGGCGCGCGGCAAAGGCATTGGGCAGGCTTTGTTGCAGGCAATCGAAGTTGCCGCATTTGACGAAGGCGTGCGGCTGATCCGACTTGAAACAGGAATTCACAACACAGAAGCTCTTCGTCTCTATCGTCGCTTCGGCTATGTGGACGGTGGATCGTTCGGGAATTATCGGAACGACCCATTGAGCGTCTTCATGGAAAAGCCGCTCACTTGAAAATACATTTCTGAGAACGGCGGTACGTCATGGACATCGGCTTTACTGAAGAGCAGGGATTGTTGCGCGAAACCGCGCGCAAATTCCTCGATGCCGAATGCGACAATCGCTTCGTTCGCGAGCAAATGGCGACCGCGGAGGCTGTTACTGATACATTCTGGCGGCAGCTTGCCGAGCAGGGTTGGCTCGGCATCATCTATCCGGAAGAATGCGGCGGCAGCGGGCTCGGTCTCGTCGACCTCGTCGTGTTGATGGAGGAGATGGGGCGGCGGGTGACGCCGGGTCCGTTTTTCTCGACGGTGCTGCTTGGCGGCGCCGCGATCGCCGAGGCCGGCTCGCCGGCGCAGCGGCGCGAATGGCTGCCGCGAATCGCAGCCGGTGACGCCAAGGCGGCACTCGCCTGGACCGAGCCGGCATTGCGCTGGGATGCCGCCGGAATCGCCTTGCCGGCGCGCGAAGCCGGCGCGGGTTTCACTCTGTCCGGCGGCAAGCTCTTTGTCGGCGACGCCCATCTCGCCGATATTCTGATCATCGCCGCACGCACCCGCGACGGCAGCACGATGGAGGACGGCGTCAGCCTGTTCTTGGTTCCAAAGGATACTCCGGGTCTCTCTGTCACAGTAATGCCGACGATCGACGAGACCCGAAAATTATGCGCAGTGCAGCTCGACAATGTCGCCTTGCCGGCCTCGGCCCTGCTCGGTGAAAAGCATCAGGGCTGGGCGCCGTTGTCCCGCGTTATCATCCGCGCAACTGTAGCCTTGTGCGGTGAGATGTGCGGTGGAGCGCAGCAGGTGCTCGACATGACCGTCGAATACGCGAAACTGCGCGTAGCCTTTGGCAAGCCGATCGGCAGCTATCAAGGCGTCAAGCATCAGGCGGCCGATATGCTGGTGGCGCTCGAAAACGCAAAATCGCTGACTTACTACGCCGCCTGGGCGGTCGATCAGGATGAGAACGAAGCGCCGATGGCGGTGGCGATGGCCAAGGCCGCGACCTCCGACATGGCGCGCAAAGTCGCCGGCACCGGCATCCAGTTGCATGGCGGCATCGGCATGACTTGGGAGCACGATCTGCAACTCTATTTCAAGCGCGCCAAAGCCAGCGAGGTCGCCTTTGGCGATGCTACCTGGCATCGCGAGCGCGTCGCCCGTCTGTTCAACCCGTGAGCGCCGCCGGCAACGAGGCGAGCCGGTCGCGGCACAACAATTTCGATGCGCTGCGGCTCATCGCAGCGGTCTCGGTCATGTTCAGCCATGCGTTTCTGATCGCCGACGGCACCCAGAAACATGAATGGCTGATTCGACTGACCGGAAACCAGTCGATCCTCGGTCTTTGCGGCGTCTTTGTGTTTTTTGCGGTCAGCGGATTTCTGGTCACGCAAAGTTACGAGCAGACCCGCGATCCGTTGCGCTTCCTCGCCAAGCGGGCGTTGCGGATTTTTCCCGGTCTGTTTGTCGCCGCCATGGTATCGGCGTTTGTCCTCGCACCGCTGGTCACAACCCTCGAACCCGGCGCCTTTTTTCGCCAGCTCGCACCCTATCGCTATGTCATCGGCAGCACGTTTTTCGATCAGACCGTGCATGAACTGCCGGGCGTGATGTTTGTCAACAACCCGGCAGGGCTCGAGATCAACGGCTCGCTATGGACGTTGCGCTTCGAGTTCATGATGTATGTCATGGTTCTGGTTCTGGGCGTGCTGCGACTGCTTAACGTGCCGGTCATGCTGGGATTGCTGGCACTCGGGCTCGCCTGCCTGCAATTCGATCAGGCGCTCGGCTTTCTTGGCGGCTGGGGCTGGCTCCTCGCGTTCTTTGCCATCGGCATGATCCTCTACAAGCTGCGCGCGACCCGCATCTTTGATGGCCGCATCGCGGCGCTGGCGCTGATCGGATTGGTCCTCAGCGTGCCGTTGCGCGAGTTCATTCCGTTGTTCCCGCTCTTCGGCTGCTATCTGGCGCTGTGGCTGGCGCTCAACCCGCATCTGCCGGTGATCCCGGCGGCATGGATCGGAGATCTATCGTATGGACTTTACATCTATGGCTGGCCGGTCGAGGAAGGAGTGATTTGGGCGCTCGGCGGACGAGCGATGTGGTGGCAGGTATTCGCATTGGCATTACCGGCAACGACTGCGCTCGCATTTACGTCGTGGCACCTGGTTGAGCGGCCGGCATTGCAGTTGAAGCCGGGCGCGCGCCGGCCCGCCTCGTTCTCGGCGCCAGGGCCTGCCGAGGCAGGTACACCTGCGGCGGCACAGCGGGCCTGATCCCGCCCGAACCCGTCGCGAAGGGCTGGCGCCGGGATCGGCTCCGCCGCTAGTATGCGCGCCACCAATTTCGGAGGGAGGCTTGCCTTGCGCATCCATAACCTTTACGCCGACGCCAACGGCCAGTCGCATTGGCGCGACATCGAAGTCGAATGGGTCGAGGAGACCCGCGGCGGCAAGTTGTCAAAGCGTCTGCCCGCCACCGGCATCATCTTTCGCGAAGTGCCGCCGACCTATGATCTCGACTGGCATCCCGCACCTCGTCGGCAGTACATCATCAATCTCGACGCGGGCGTCGAGATTACCGCGAGCGACGGTGAGGCGCGCAAGATCGGCGCCGGCGAAGTCGTTCTGGTCGAGGACACCACTGGCAAAGGGCATTTGTCAAAGGCGATCGACGGCAAGATCCGCAACTGCATCTTCGTACCCATTGAATAACGGAGGTTCTGATGAAGCTCGTATATTTTGACGACTACAAACTCGGCGTGGTCAAGGGCGACCAGGTTGTCGATGTGTCGTCGGTCGTGCGTGACATCTCGCATACCGGACCCGGCGATCTGATGAACGGGCTAATTGCGCGTTTCGACCAATACAGGGGCAAGTTGGAAGACGCTGCGGCGAGCGGCCAGGGTGTGCCGTTGTCCTCGGTAAGACTTCGTGCGCCGTTGCCAAAGCCGGACAATATCGACTGCATGGCGGTCAACTATATGGAAGACGGCACCCGCAGCGCGCCGGCGCCGATCAATGCGTTCCAGAAGACCGCGAACGCGATTTGCGGGCCCGGCGACACGATGGTATTGCCCGACGTACCGGCGACGATCTTCGAGGGCGAGGCCGAATTGGCGCTCGTGATCGGCAAAAGGGCGAGCCACATCAAAGCCGCCGACGCGATGGACTACATTTTCGGCTATACCTGCTTTATCGACGGCTCGGCGCGCGGACTGCCGGCCCCCGGCTTTTTCGCGATGAAGTCGCGCGACACCTTCGCCCCGATCGGACCCTGCATCGTCACCAAGGACGAAATCCCGGACCCGCAGAAATTGCAGATCCGGTTGTACAACAACGGCACCTTGATGCAGAACTTCAACACCAGCGACATGGCGCACAAGATTCCGCGCTGCGTCGAGTGGCTGAGCTCTGTCCATACCCTCGAACCGGGCGATATTATCGCGACCGGCACCAATCACCGCGGTCTCAACCCGTTTATGGACGGCGACAGGATCGAGCTCGAGATCGAGGGCATCGGCAAGCTCGCCTTCAACGTCAAGGACGAGCTGAAACGCAAATGGGAGCGGGTGACACGGCTGCAGATGCACGAACGTGCGGCACAAAAGACACCGGGCGCCTACCCTGATATTACGCCGCAGGTCGAGGGCAAATACGCCCAAGCGCGCTGATAGTCGCGATCGCTTCCAGCGACAAACAACCCCGTGGCCGGGCTCGACCCGGCCACCCACGCCCGCGGTCTACGGACGCGCTCAAGACGTGGATGCCCGGGTCAAGCCCGGGCAAGAGCGGTGCAATAACAGGACAGAAGAGAGCGACGTCATGGCTACCGGGTTTGCCTACACCAATCTGTTCGCAGACGGTCTGCCGGCACCGGCGCCGCGCTGGACCGGCTTCCCAAAATACAATTTCATTGGCGGCCACAACGACCCCGAGCATGTCCCGGCAGCGGAATTGGCGGCGGCGGCGCAAGCCGTGTTGCGCCGCGACGGTGCCGATCTGGCACTTTACAACCCGCATGGCCCACAAGGCTTCCGCGGCATTCGCGAGTTTGTTGTGTCGAAGGTCAAGGCTCGCGGCATCGCCTGCACCGCGGACGATGTCCTGATCACTTCGGGCTCGGGGCAGGGGCTCGATCTGGTCAACCGGGTGCTGTTGAACCCCGGCGATACCGTGATCCTTGAGGAATTCACTTACGGTGGCGCGCTGACAAAGTTGCAGCGGCTCGGGGTCAATGTTGTCGGCGCCCCGCTCGACGATGACGGGCTGCGCATCGACGCACTCGACCAGCTTCTCGGCGATCTCGTGAAGAAGGGCGCGGCACCAAAATTCATCTACACGATCCCGACGGTTCAGAACCCGACCGGATCGATCCTGCCGGTCGACCGCCGGGAAGCCCTGCTCGGCCTCGCCAGAAGGCATGGTGTGCCGATCTTCGAGGACGAATGCTATGCCGATCTGACCTGGAGCGCTGATGCGCCGCCCGCGATCTATTCGATGGATCCGAGCCAGGTGATCCACGTCGGCTCGTTTTCAAAGACCCTGTCACCGGCACTGCGCCTTGGCTATGTCGTTGCCGACTGGGCGGTCATGAGTCGGCTCGTCGGGTTAAAGCGCGAGACCGACAGCGGCACCGGCGCCCTCGAACAGATGGTCGTCGCCGAGTATTTTTCGCGCAGCTTTACCGAACATGTCGGTGAACTGACTGGGGTGTTGAAGGAAAAGCTCGACACGATGGTCGATGCGCTGGAACGCGAATTTGGCACCGCCATTGAGAAGATGTGGCGACCCAGGGGCGGCATTTTTTTGTGGATCAAGCTTCCCGATCGGATCGATGTGACGACTCTGGTGGCGCCCGCCGCCGGGGAAGGGCTGGTTTTTAATCCGGGCCCCGAATGGTCGTGCAACCCGGCCGAGACCAAGTCGCATATGCGGCTCTGCTTCGCATTGCCGTCAAAAGACGTGATCCGCGAGGGTATCGCAACCCTGGCGCGCGTCTGCTGGGAGCAGACCGGTATTCCCGAGCGCAGCGCCAACATCCGCCGCACTGGTGGCGCGGGCTGAGCCAGATCTCCTGAATGTGCTTCGGCAGCTAACCTGAAAGGCCGACGAGCCGGGCGCTCTCGTCCCAAAGGCGCCGAGCCATCCCATTGTCGAGCGCCGCCGGATCGGGCTGCGCCAATGTCTTATTCACGACATAGCCGCCATTGAACGGCATCGGATCGGCGAGGGTCGCCAGAAACAGCGTGGTCTCGGCACCCTTTTCAGCGCTGATCATGAACGGCTTCATCAGCCGCCAACCGAGCTCGACAAGCCCGCCGTGCTGGGCAATCCTGGTCGCAACGATGCCGGGATGGAGGCAGACCGCGACCACGCCGGTCGCTTCAAGACGGCGCGCCAGTTCGCGCGTGAACAAAATGTTGCACAATTTGGAGCGGCCATACGCCTTCATCATCGACCAATCCTGCGAACCGGTAATGGTTTGGAGATCGATGCGATTGCCGCGATGTGCTCGCGAAGCGACCGTAACGACACGCGCCGGTGCGGACGCCTTCAGCCGATCGAGCAACAGGTTCGTAAGCAGAAACGGGGCGAGATGATTGACCGCGAAGGTCAGCTCGTACCCATCCTGCGACAACCGAAAATGGGGCGAGAACAGCCCGGCATTGTTGACCAATAGGTCGAGCCGATCATGCCGCGCCAGAATTTCCGCGGCGAGGTCGCGAACGGCATCTAGCGAGGCAAAATCTGCAAGCAGAGCATCAATCTTGGCTTCGCGCACCCGTTCGATGACGAACCGACGCGCCGCTTCGGTGCGGTCACGGTTGCGGCCGGTCATGACGACCCGCATCCCAGTTCGGGCAAGGCCCAAAGCGGTGTAGAGCCCGATACCGGAGCTGGCGCCGGTCACGACCCCGATCTGTTCTTGTGTGCCGGTTGCCACGATCCGCTCTTACCTTCGAGAGTGCAAACGGCCTGCTGTGCCAGAATGTTGCTAGATGTTATCGATCCCGAATGCCCAGCGGCGCGCGAGCTGATGGCCGATCGCCAATGGCGGCGGCAAGGTCGCAACCCCGGGGATAGGATCGTCGGTGCGCGAACGCTCGACCATCGCACGGACCTCCTCGCGTTCGAACCAGCGCGCTTCGGCGAGTTCCTCGGGGTCGATCTGGATATCCTCGCTGATCGCCTCCGCCAACAGTCCCATCATCAGGGTCGACGGAAACGGCCAGGGCTGTGATGCGAGATAACGCACGCTCCCGACCTGTATCCCCGATTCTTCAAATACTTCCCGGCGGACTGCCTCTTCGATCGTTTCACCGGGCTCCATGAACCCCGCAAGACACGAATACCGGGTCCCGACGCGGCGGCGATTGCGTCCGAGCAGGCAGCGCTCGCCCCGCACCGCAAGCATGATCACGACCGGATCAACCCGCGGATAATGGTGCGCCCGGCAATTGGGGCACTGTCGTCCCCAGCCGGCGGAGGAGATGGTTGTCGGATTCCCGCATTGAGCACAAAAACCGTGCCGGGCGTGCCAATCGATCAGCGAGCGCGCTTCGGCCAAGATCGCCGCCTCCGGGCCTGGGATCGTCGCCGCGAGCCCGCGGACATCCGCCGCCATCGCCTCAGCCTCCTCCGGTGCCGGCGCGCGCGTCGCGTCGAGCGCGAAATGCGCGCGGCCCTCCCCGATGCCGAGCAGGACCAAGGTAGCACCATGCTCGATCGCGTCGCGCCACGCCGTTATTGGTTGCCAGGCAGGTTTGGGCGTTGTCTGATCAACGACGAGCGGCTTCAGCTCGCGAAATGGCAACAACAGGGTTTCGGGGTCGTCGAGCAGTGCGGCAACCCAGGCAGCGTCCTGGCGGCGCTGGCTGACGCGATCGAGCGGGTTGCCCGCAAAGGTATAGATTTCTTCCATCGCCGCCCTTTTCCGAAATGTGAGGCCGTTCGAATCGGTAAGCGGTCGTATCATAACTTTTGCTGCTCTCGAAGCTTTTGCGGCGGCGACCATTTGCATGTGATACGATTGGTCATGAACCATAGTGCCAAGTCGGGGCGGCGCTACCGGCCGGCGTGGATGCACGACGAGGCGCTGCGCTCGGCTCGGACCTGCTATGGCCACCTTGCCGGCCGGCTCGGCGTGGCGCTGGCCGAAAGCCTCATCGCCCGGGGCCATATCCGCTTACACGATCGTGAGGGCGAGCTTAGTGAGGAGGGTGCGCGGCTCCTGGCCGAACTGGGGCTGGAGATTGCCGGTACCGCAGGCCGACGACGCCGTTTTTGCCGACTATGCCGCGATTGGAGCGAGGGTCGGCCACATCTTGGTGGTGTTGTCGGCGCAGCGTTGGCGCAGTGCTGCTTTGCACTCGGTTGGATCGAGCGAGTTCAGGCCAGCCGGGCCGTGCTGATCACCCCGGCCGGTTGCGGGGGTTTTAGCAGGCATTTCGGCGTCGCGATTGCGACCATAGCCAAGGCCTGAAATCGCAGCAGAAAAACGCCAAAGAGTAGACTTGATAGCTTGGGCGACCATAAAGAAGAGCATCAGAAACGCTGCGCAGCGCCGCCTTGTGAGGCAGCACCAGTACCAGAACCAAAGGCATCCCGCATCGCATGTTGAGGCCATTATTTCATCGAGCATCGAGCCGCGCATAATTTTCGCTACTTCGCACCGCCATGGGTGACCACTTTGGGGTATATGGCCTACCGGTTTCGTGGTGCTTATTTGCAGGACGGCTTTCTGACCGTCCACAATTCCGATTTCCGCTATGACCCGAAATTCCGTGAAGCATATCGGCTCGGGAAGGCGACCGGGTCCTGGGGTCGGTCGGATGTCGAGTGGCGCGCATATGTGTGTTGCTGGGCTGCGTGGAGTGTTCGTCACAAGGATGGAGATTTTGTCGAGTGTGGTGTCAATCGCGGCGGCCTGTCACGCACCGTGATCCATTACATTGATTTCGACAAATTGAATAAGCGCTTTTGGTTGCTGGATACATTCGAGGGCCTGCCCGATCACCTGATCTCGGAAGACGAACGTCGCAGGGGCATTCTCCTTGGCGGCTATGAGCCATGTTACGATCAGGTCGTCGAGACCTTTCGAGCGTTCCATGGTGTCGAGATCGTCAAGGGAGTGATCCCCACTGAACTGGAAGTGGTACGCGGATCAGATCAAAAGTGGAGGCGAAGAGGTCATTGTGCCTCTGAACCCAAACTGACGCGCTGTAATTAGAATACAATCATCTGGACCTTGATTAGAGGATGCCCGCTCGGAGTTAATCCGTTTATTATTTCAAACAGGATCCCAAGCAGATCATCGCAAAGCCCGATCAGATACACCGCAAAATCGCTGCCTGCGGACCATCGGCTCGATGCTGTTAATCGCTGGCATGCAACATCGATATTGATCTTCAGCCATTAATCATGGCTCTGTGATGGCGCGGCTCCTGGAAGTGGCAGTGAGGATGCCGCCATAGGGTCGTTCCTCCATAAGGAGGGGATTGATTCGCTATGTAGAATGTAGTGAATGCCCGGACATCTTAGCCTCGCTCTATGCCCGGCGATTGTATCAAGGGACGGCTTCCGAGCCTTAAAGCCGGTGAGTGCCCAAGCGTTCGATAGCTCCGCTCGTGTCTTTGCCGTGCATTGGTGGAAAGACTATGCAAGACGAGACGATACATCCTTTGGCATTCCCCAATAGTCGGGGCCAATACAATATCGCCAGTTATTTAATAGCGCCGTCGGTGTTTGTCTGTTCCTTTGTTTTCATAGCCGTGACGATGTCACGGTTCGTCAATCCATTTGATGAAGGTTTGATCCTCGTCGGCTCAGCTCGAGTCCTGTCGGGAGCGGTACCTTATCGTGATTTTTATGCAATCTATGGCCCGGCCCAGTTCTATATGTTAGCGGCGCTGTTCAAACTTTTTGGGCCGTCGGTTCTTGTCGAGCGCCTATGGGATCTGCTGATCCGCACTTCCACAGGCCTCGTCGTCTATCTGATTATCATTCGCGCCTGGAGCAGAGCGCGAGCCGTTATTGTCGTGGTACTGATCTCTCTATGGTTATCGTATTTTCAGAATTTCGGATACCCGATCTTCTCATGCCTGCTTTTCGCGCTTCTCAGCCTTTATTGCCTGATCCCGGCATACGGGGGGAAGCGCGGGATCCTGCCGCTGGCGGCGAGCGGCATCTGTTCCGGCATTAGCATCCTTTTCCGGCACGACGTCGGAATGGCGACCGCTGTCGGCAACGCTTTCACCTTGGTTCTATTCCATGTCACCCGAGATCTTGATCGCTCGGGTCAGATGCGATCCCTGCTGTTTTCGATCTCGAGTTATGCGGGAGGCATCGCTCTCGTGGTGCTCCCTGTTTTTGCTCTGTTTGTGACGTCGGGCGCCGCGCACGATATGCTGGTCAATCTTGTCCTGATACCCGCCCGCACCTATGTGCGAATGCGCTCGGAGCCGTTTCCGACAATCGCTGACATGACGCATGATATCCTGCGTCTGAGGCGTGGCTGGGATTCTCAGACCCCGGCGGTTTATCTGCCGATTTTGGGTGTCATCGCCGGACTGGCGTCGCTATTGGCTTCCGGCCGCAAATCGCGCCCAGCAATCGCTGGCAACGACAACCGCCGGTCGCCCCGGCGGTGGTTGCTATTGCAGCTGACCGTCTTCAGCGTTCTTTTTTTCTTCAAAGGGTGGGTGCGGCCAAGCGCAAATCAGATGGCCCTGGCCATCGTTCCCGCGCTGGTGGTTATTGCGGTCTGTGGGGTGGAGTTTCAACCGCGAGCAAGAAAACTGTTGCCCGCACTGGCTGTCGGCTGCGTTGCGGTGATCTCATTGGCGCCATTGCTCGACGCGGCGTCGCGTTTTACAAAAAATCTGATCTGGGCCGCGGATCTGCCGGTTCCATCGTACGGATTTCTCGCTCATTTGGAGCGAGAAGGCGGCACCTGCTCGCCGCCAGCCGGTCTCGAGCAAATCCGATGTTTTTATGTCGCCGAAGACGAGGTCTCCGCTGCGCTTTATATTCAGCGCCACACCTCAGCAAACGAACATATCTTGGTCGCCAATGGTCGGAATGATAAAGCGGTTTTACAGGATGTACTGTTCTACTTTATTGCCGATCGCTCACCTGTCACTAAATGGTATCAATTCGATCCGGGGGTGCAAACTACACAAGAAATTCAGTCCGATATGATTGCAGAGCTGCAGAAACAGCGTCCAAGATATGTCGTGCTAAACTCCGAATGGGACAACAACAACGAGCCGAATGAAAGTGCTGTCAGCGGATCGGAACTTCTTGATCGATATATCTGGTCGCATTATCAGCCGGTAGCGTGGTTTGGCGAGATCCGGATTTTGAAATATTCTTAGTGGACCCGCTGCGGACCGGGTATGGAGCTCGCTATCGCCCCTTACCCCTGTCACCTTGATAATCAAGCAGATAAAGAAAGAAGGAACCGTAAAGGATTTGGGCGCCAAGGACGAGAGTCGTGCTGCTGACGATGACAAGACGGATGGCACTGCCGGTGGTGAGCGCGCCAAACCCAACATTGAACCAATCTGCGAGCGCGGCCGCAAAACTGGTGACCCCGAGCAGTAACAACAGAGCGCCGAGCGTCAAACCGCGTTCGAGCGGCATCACCTCTCGCATTCGCTCAAACAGCGGATCACGCAACAACAGACCGCGCTGGATCGCAATCACTTTGGCGAATGCCCAAAACAGCATCGCCTCAAACCCGATATTGATCGCCGCAGCCGTCATGATCATCGTGTGTTCGGCAAAGCCGATATTGCCAACGACCACGTCGCGGAAGAACAAGGTTAACGTCGCGATCACCCCAAACAGGAAAATCGCCGCCCCTGGATAGAGAAACATCCAGCGCGGGCTGAACAATAACAGCAGCCGCAAATGCCGCCAGCCATCATGCCAGCTACGCAGATGGGGCGGGCGATGGCGGCCATCGGGTGACAAAGTCGTGGCCACTTCGGCTATTTGCAGCTTTGCAATGCTTGCTTTGATCACCATTTCAGAGGCGAATTCCATGCCAGGGGAATGGAGGTCGAGGTCAAGAATCGCTTTGCGGTCAAAGCCGCGCAGTCCGCAATGAAAATCGCCGCACAGGCTGCGGAAGAATAATCGGCCTATTCCTGTTAGCACAGGGTTACCGAAATATCGATGCAGCACCGGCATCGCTCCCGGTTTGATTTTACCACGGAAGCGGTTACCCATGACGAGCTTATACCCGTCTCTCAGTTTTGACACAAACCCATCGAGATCGCTAAAATCATAGCTGTCGTCGGAATCGCCCATGATGACAAACTTGCCGCGCGCCGCGCCGATGCCGGCACGAAGCGCGTTGCCATATCCTCTCGCAGCGACCGGGACGATGCGGGCGCCATGGGCTACAGCAATAGCCTGCGAGCCATCGGTACTGCCGTTATCGGCGACGATCACCTCGCCATCGATATGTTGCCGGCCTAGATAGGCGAGAGCCTTGGCGACGCAAACGCCGACCGTGTTCGCCTCGTTGAGGCAAGGCATGACGATCGACAATTCAACGTCTACAGCCTCAGCAGCGCTGCAGGAAACGACGTCGATTTCCACCATCTTTGATCCGATCGGTCATCAAGGGCGTGCTTCGTCCATTGTACTTGGGTAGGAGGATTATGGAAAAAGCAATATGGGCTTTGGTAATTCTCTATGCACCCAAGACTCAGCAGACCGATAATGCCCTAAAATATACTTCTCCTGTCCAGTGCCAGCACAAAATTGGTCAATTCTTCCTAGGCGCGCAACGGCTGATGGTCAACGAGCACACAATGATCGAATTCCGGCCGTCCTCTCACGCTCGGCGCTGGCGGTCGCGTTCTTCGTCTTCAGCGTTATTCAGGATACGCCGCGCGGCGGTAAACAGCGACTGCGCCTTGTCCTCGTGACCCTGGACTTGCTCGGCGTGAGCAAGGTCGAGCATGATATAGGCTAGGCTCGGCGTGTCGCGTCCGTCGCCGCGCTCAAGTCCCCCGATCGCTGTATGAAAAGCCTTTGCGGCATCGGCCGCGCGGTCCAAACCGAGATAAACGAGGCCGAGATCGTGGAAGTCTTCAGCGATCAGCGGGTGCGTGGGGCCGAGGCAGGTTTGGTTGAGCAGCGTCGACTCTTCGATCAGCGGCAAAGCCTCGACAAAGCGCTTCTGCCGTAGAAAGGCATGGGCGAGGGCGGCGAGGCTACGCGCGCTCGCGAGCCGGTCGTTGCGGGCGCGGTCGATTGCCAAAGCTTCCCACAACACCCGCTCACCCTCGGCGAACTTTGCTTGTGCGACGAGGATCGCGCCGTAGATCCGCAATCGGTCACTTTCCGTGCCACCGCCCTTTTTGTCGATCGCGATCGCTTGTTCGACCCATTTGAGAGCTCGGTCGACGTCACCCCGCGCCAGCGCAATCCGGGCTTGGTCCGCCAGCACCGGCGCCAGCGCTTTGTCCGACGGCCCAAGCCGTTCGGTCAGCACCCCGGTTGCGGCAATCGTCAGCGGCTCAGCATCGAGATAACGGCGGCGTTCGATATAGAGATGGGCCAGCGCCGCCATTGCTTCGGCGGCGGGGACCGAGGCGCTCCCATCTACTGCGATTGCGATCTTGAGCGAACGACGCCGCAGTGCGGTCGCTTTGGCCAACTCCCCCTGCTTGAAACGCAATTGCGCGAGCGGTGCAAGAATTGGCAGCAACGCCGGTGATTCAGGACCATTCTGGCGTTCCATCGTGGTCAGGCGCTGTGTCAAACTGGCGACCTCATCGGCCGGCCTCACCGCGGGAGCCACCTCAGCAGCCGCAGCAGCGAGCATCATCAGCGCTGCGGCGGCCACAGCGAAAAACCGGCGCCCTAAATTTTCAATCCGACCCAACAAGGGCACAAACGAGCTGGGGCGAGCACATCAATCACTGGTTCGGTAACGGTTTAGGCGACCTTGTCTTCACTCCCCAGGGCATATTGCGCGAGCGTCTGATGCAGCTCGATCAAAAGCGGATGAGTTGCCGCCAGACCGTTGTTGATCGCGCTTTCGGCGACGGGGGTCAGCGACACTGCCTTGTGCTTTTTGATCGTCTGTTCGGTAAAGAAGCCCCAGCGCACGAGATTGGTGACGCGTTCCTTGATCGCGAGATGACCGAGACACAACCGGTCCCACATCTGGCTGATAATTTCGTCAATCACCAGGGCCGAGGGATTGGCACGGTCACTGCCTAATGCGCTCGCCGTCCACAGCAGCATGATGATCGCCCAATATTGGTAAGTGACCAGATGGTCCATTGCGTCTTCGGCATAGGCCGGAGTGAGGCCTTTTTGCTTGACGACGAGTTCGCTCGTGTTTCGCCACATGCGGTCATAAGCATTAAAGAAACGGTAAATGTCGGAAATCAGGCTATCATTGCATTCAGCCGCCGCGTGATATTGGTGAACCTCGCCGCTGGCGATGGCACAGATCTCGGCGATTGTCTCGCGGCAATGCTCGTCAAAACGTTCGATCAAGCGGGCGGTGGACCCGATCAGGCATCCGGGGCTGGCGGCAGTCGGTCGGTTGGCTTCGTCGAAGACTTTGATCAAACCGTTGCGCTCGCAATCCTTGATCCGCTCGATACAGGTCCTGATGTCGGTGCCGTAGGAACCGTATAGAGTTCGGTGGATTGCCCGGCTCGAGACGCCCCGATTATCACCAGTTCTTGCTAAAAAAAGCACATGCCAATGCGCACGCTTATTCAGTCCATGAAAATACCTTCCCCAAATATCATAATATTGCAGGAGAAATCGGGCAGCCGTCCGCGCCGGTGATGTGATTGTGCTGTTGGCGGCGGCCGACATGATCTTCGTTCCTGCCAAGTGATGTTTTCTGCAGCATGTTAATCGATTTTGTTACGAGGCGATAGAAAACAGAACGGGAACCTGGCAGAATCCATCAGCGCCGATCTGCACCAATGATCCGGCGGGATTGTTGCCGCTGAACCTAACCTTGACGCAGTTTTGCGTTGCGAGGAGGGTTAGCCCACCCTGTTTACGAGGCATCGGAGTGACGCATGAACACCGAGCAACAAACCCGACAGGCCGAGCAATTTCGCAATATGCACCGCGGTCCGTCACTGTTGCTGCTGCCAAATGCCTGGGACGCGCTGAGCGCCCGTATCTTTGCCGCGGCCGGTTTTCCGGCGATCGCAACGACCAGTGGCGGCGTCTCATGGGCGATTGGCTTTGCCGATGGCGAAGCCGCACCGTGGGAGGAGGTCGTGGCTGCAACGCACCGCGTTGTTCGGGCCGTCGAGGTGCCGCTGACCGCCGATATCGAGGCCGGCTTTGGCGAGACGCCCGATCAGGTGGCCAAGTCGGTCAGCGACATCATCGCGGCCGGAGCGGTCGGCATCAATCTCGAAGATGGGTACCCGCGCGGTGCAGCGCCGATCCGGCCGATCGCCGAGTCCGCGGAGCGCATCCGCGCCGCGCGCGAAGCCGCCCGCGCCGCCGGCGTGGCAATCGTGATCAACGCGCGCACCGATCTCTATCTACGCAATATTGGCGATCCCGCGGCGCGATTTGACGAGGCTGTAGAACGCGGCAAAGCCTATCTAGCCGCTGGAGCGGATTGCGTCTATCCGATCGGGTTGCGCGATCCTGAGACGATCGGTCGGCTGGTCAAAGCATTGGCGGCACCGATCAACGTCAATGTACGCGCGGGATCGCCAAGCATATCCGAACTTGAAGCACTTGGCGTCGCCCGCGCCAGCACCGCCAGCCAGATCGCGCTGATGGCTGCATCGGTGATGCGACAGGTCGCCGATGCACTCAGAGCCACTGGCCGTTTCGACGCGCTCGACCCGGCCATGACCCAGGCCGATGCGCAACGCCTGTTTGGCGCGGCGTTAACCCGCCCACAGACACCCGCTCGCTAAAGCTCGCCGTTTTTTCGGATAATCCTCGCTGGCACATTAGTGAAATCGCGGCTTGACCTTCTCACACAACAGCTGCAGCGAGTGCATCACGCGGTCGTGCGGGATCTTGGTGCCGCAATTCATTTCGCACAGGATGCCGTCGAGACCGAGGGTTTCCTGCAGACCCATCAGGCGGTCGGCGACCCGCTCGGGCGAGCCGACGATCAGCTTTTCGCGAAGCGCCTCCTCGTAGGTGATCGTCTGCAAGCGCCGGCCACGCGCCGCGCGGAGCTCGACTTGCTGGACCCCCGCCCGCGTCGCCGAGTCTTCGAGGCGCTCGCCGAGATATCGGTAGAAATACATGATGCTTTCCTCTGGCTCCTCGCGCGCCGCCTGGTCGGTGTCGGCGACATAGACGGGAGCGCGCAGGAATACCTTGCCGTCGCTGGGATGGCCCGCCTCCTTCCATGCTCTGCGGTACGCAGCAATATTCGGCTGCAGCTCTTCGAGCGTGCCCTGGCGGACCGCGACAAGAATGCCATGCCCGAGCCGGGCGATCCGCGGGAACGTGTCGTCACTGTTGGCGGCGATGCGGATGTCGGGCCACGGTTGTTGATAGGGCTTCGGTGACACGTTGACGTTTTCGAAGCTGTAATACTTGCCCTTGTAGGAGAATGGCTGCTCGGTCCACGCTCGCTTCAGGATCTCGAGCGTCTCGGCAAAGCGCTCGCGGCTTTCGCCATAAGGCACGCCATAAGCCTCGTAGGTGCGCGGGAAGCCGCTGCGCCCGACCCCGAAAATCAGCCGACCCCGGCTGATTTGGTCGACGGTGGCCGCCTCCTCAGCGATCCGCAGTGGGTGGCAAAGCGGCAAGACCTGGACCCCGGTACCGACCTTCATCCGCTTGGTGCGGGCGGCAATCGCGCCGGCGAGGGTCAGCGGCGCCGAGCACACCGACCGTTCCGGGTTGACGTGGATTTCGGCCAGCCACATCGCGTCGAGCCCCCAGCGTTCCGCTGCATCGATCTCCTCGAAGGAGGTGGCGAACGCCTGCTCGTCTGTCGCGCCGGCGGTCCGTTGAAACTCGTTGAACATGCCAAACTCAAACGCCATTCCTTCCTCCTTTGCCACGCAGCGCCGCGTCCCATCGGCCGGCGAACCTGGATCCTGCTATCCGGCCGCCGCTGGCATCCGCGCATCGACAACACGTCACCTTACGGACGTTGCCACGCCCTGACCAGTCCGGAAAGTGTTCTGACGATGCAGAGAATTATATCTGGCCAGAGGCCAACGGCTAGATAAATTAATAATGTGACTGGCGCTGAGGCCATTCGCGCAAGATCGGATACAGTTAAGTACTAACGAATTCTTACTTTGGACGCCGAGCTGGACAGAACGGCGACGAGGTTTTGACGACACCGCAAGATATTCGCGCAGATGTAAATTTTCGGGCAACGTCTGCACAGCCTGACGGCCCATGTGACTGAGAGCACCGTTCGGGTGAGTGACGAGCGCGCGCGATCGACGGATATCGAGTGTTTGGAGCGCGCGATCGCCGCGGGCGAACTCAAAGCCTGTCGTGCGGAGCTGGATCAACTCGCGTTGGGCGCCAGCGAGCGGGCTAAACTCTATTGCCGGCTCGGTGAAGCGCTTTATTACCGCGGGCAAATGGCGGAAGCGGTCGAGTGCGCCCATGCCGCGTTCGATTTGGAGCATTGCGCGGCGATTGCCGATTTCTGCGCCTGGCTGTTCAGCAATTGCGGACATCATCGTGCGGCCGCCACCGCCTATGAGCGGCTGCTCGAAGGCCGCCCGGGATGGGCTGCCGGTCATCGCCATGCGAGCGGCTCGTTTGCTATTGCCGGCGATCTCGACCGTGCCATTCAACATGCGGCGCGCGCCAGTGAGCTCGAACCGCATTCAGTCGAATTTGCGATCCACACCGGCTGTCTCTTCGCCGGCGCTGGACTGCACCGGGACGCGATCGAGTATTTTTCGCGCGCTGCCGCGATCGCGCCCGATGATCCGGGGGTCCTGCGGCACATGTCGGGCTCGCTTTTTGCGCTCGGCGAGCGCGCGAATGCGGTCGATCTGGCGCTGCGGGCCCATAGACTGGCGCCCGGCGAACGGGGCAACGCGCATCATGCCACCGAGCTTTTGCTACGTTGCGATCGGTTCGCAGAAGCAGCCGAGCTGATCTCGGCCGCCTTGGCCCGCGATAGCGCCGACCCGGGCGGCTATCGTCTGTTGTCGGCGGCCGAGATGCTGCGCGGGCGGGCGGAAGCGGCGCTCGCCGCAATCGAGCGCGGCTTGGCGCTCGCCCCGGCGCAGGCGGAATACCATCAGCATCGCGGGAACCTGCTTTATCGCCTCGCCCGCTTTGAGGATGCCGCTGAGGCCTTCGCGCGAGCCGCCGCACTGGAACCGGAGAACCCTGCGCCCAAGCGCTCGCAGCTGACTGTCTATTTCGACAGCGGCCGGTTTCGCGAGGCGTTAGCGGTCGGCGGCGAACTGATCCGGATCGAGCCCGACAACGAGGAATACGCCCAGGCGGTTATGGAGGTCCTGAACCGCCGTTTCGAGACCCTGGATGGCGATTATGTCGTCCTCAGCGAACGTCCGGCGGCCCCGATCCGCGTACCACAGCCGCAGCGCGGCTTATGGGCGGCAGTCCAAACGCAATGGCGCGTCATTCACGCGCTGGTCATTCGCAAAACCCGGACCCGTTTTGGCGACTCCACGCTCGGCTATGGCTGGGCATTACTTGAGCCGATCCTGCACATACTGATGCTGTCACTGGTTTTTGCGGTGCTGATGCATGGCCGCCCGCCGATCGGCACGCAATTTTTTATTTTCTATTATACCGGCATCATTCCGTACCACGTTTTTATCCATTCCAGCAGCAGCATGACCTATGCAATAACGGCCAATGGCGCGCTGCTGCAATTACCTTTGGTCGGCACCTTTGATGTGATTTTGGCGCGCGGACTGCTCGAACTCGTCACCGACATCCTTGTGGCCGTGATTCTTCTGGCTGGGTTCGAGGCGATCGGGTTGGGCACCTTGCCATCCGACTTTGGCGGAGTGGCCGCTGCGACCTTTGCTGTATGGCTGTTGGGTTGCGGCTTTGGTTTTGTCAATGCGGTGGCCAATGCGTTTTTTAAATCTTGGGACAAGATCTGGGCGCAACTGACCCGCATTTTGTATTTCTGCTCCGGAATATTTTATGTCCCGGGCATGATGCCGGATTGGATCCGCGCCAGGCTCGCTTGGAACCCGGTCCTGCATGGGGTTGACTGGTTCCGCGCGAGCTTCTTCACTGGGTATCTGCCGCACTGGCTCGATCGCTCCTATCTACTAGCGGTCGCCGGATCGGTATTGCTTATCGGCTTGGCGTTGGAACGCGGGCTGCGGCGCCGGCTTTGTGAGCCGCTATGATCCGGCTCGAGCACGTAACAAAGACATTTCGGACGCCTCGCGGGCGCAAACTTGTGCTCGACAATGCCAGTGCGACCTTCGAAGCAGGACACAATTTCGGCATTCTCGGCGTCAATGGCGCTGGCAAGTCGA
>JAFAOB010000360.1 GCA_019238055.1 Alphaproteobacteria bacterium | reverse complement strand
TCTGATTCAGGCGCGGGTCGAGGGCGGCGAGGATTTGCGCGAATCCTTGACTGAAAACAAAGAAGTCTATGATTTTTTGCGGTCTGCCGCGGCCAAGTACGGGCTCGGCTTCTGGGGCCCGGGTGCCGGCATCATCCACCAGGTCGTGCTCGAAAATTATGCCTTTCCCGGTGAATTGATCATCGGCACCGACTCGCATACGCCCAATGCCGGCGGTCTCGGCGCCTGCGCGGTCGGTGTCGGCGGCGCCGACGCGGTCGAGGTCATCGCTGGGCTGCCGTGGGAGGTGCTCTATCCGCGACACATCGCCGTCTATCTGACCGGCGAAATGAGCGGATGGACTGCCCCCAAGGACGTGATCCTCTATGTCGCCGGGGCGCTGACCGTCTCCGGGGGCACCAACGCCATCGTCGAATATATCGGCCCCGGTGCGCGTACGATCAGCGCCACCGGCAAGGCGACGATCACCAATATGGGAGCTGAACTCGGCGCCACGACCTCGATCTTCCCGGCTGACGAGCACATGGCACGGTATCTGCGCGCAACCGGCAAACCCGATCTGGTGCCGCTGTTTCAGACAAACCAGCATCTGCTCGAGCCCGACAGAGAAGTCGAAGCCGATCCGGCGAAATACTATGACCATGTCGTCGAACTCGACTTATCGAAGCTCGAACCCTATATCGTCGGTCCGCATTCGCCCGACCGCGCGCGGCCGATCTCCAGGCTCGCCGCCGAGGTTGCCGACCCAAAAAACGGGTTTATCGACCAGATCTCGACCGCGCTGATCGGCAGCTGCACCAACTCCTCCTATGAGGATATGAGCCGCGCCGCCGATGTTGCTGAGCAGGCCAAAGCGCATGGCCTCAAGGCTGCGACCCCGTTTCTGGTCACACCCGGATCGGAAGCGGTGCGCGCGACCATCGAACGCGACGGCCAAATGCAGTCCCTGCAGGACATCAGCGGCACAGTGCTGGCCAATGCCTGCGGACCGTGCATCGGGCAGTGGCGGCGAGCAGCGGCAGAAGGGGCGGTACCGAATACAATCGTCACCTCCTATAATCGCAATTTCCCGCGCCGCAACGACGGGCAGCCGACAACGATGAATTTCATCGGCAGCCCGGAGGTCGTGACCGCGATGGCGCTGGCCGGACGGCTGTCGTTCAACCCGCTGACCGATTCCCTGACCGATACCCAGGGTAGGCCATTCCGGCTTGACCCGCCAAAAGCCGCACCGGAGGTGCCGGCCCATGGTTTTGATGCGGGTCACGCGACCTATATAGCGCCGCCGGAGGACGGCAGCGGGATCAAACTCGAGGTCGACCCGAATAGCGAGCGGCTGCAGCTGATGGAGCCGTGGCTGGCTTGGGACCACAAGGACCTTGTCGACTGCCCGGTGCTGATCAAGACCCAGGGCAAGACGACCACCGACCATATCTCACCGGCCGGGCCCTGGCTGCGTTATCGCGGTCATCTCGACAAGTTCAGCGACAACATGTTTATGGGCGCGACCAATGCTTTTACCGGCGAGGCTGGGACCGGTGTTGATGTCCTGACCGGGGAAAAGGGTGTAGCGATATCGAAAATCGCCCGTGACTATAAAGCCCACGGCATCAAATGGGTCGCGGTCGGCGACCACAATTACGGCGAAGGCTCGAGTCGCGAGCATGCGGCGCTGTCGCCGCGGCTGCTGGGCGGCGCGGCGGTCATTGCGCGCAGCTTTGCCCGCATCCATGAATCGAACCTGAAGAAGCAGGGCTTATTGGCGCTGACCTTTCAGGATCCGGCCGATTACGACCGCATTCGCGCCGACGACCGGGTGAGCCTTGTCGGGCTCGAAGAGATGGCACCGGGTCAGCCGGTCGAATGCCGCATCAAACATGCCGACGGTACCACCGAGACGTTAAAGCTGAACCATACCTTCAGCGCCTCGCAGCTCGAATGGTTCCGCAAGGGCTCCGCGCTCAACTTGTTCCATCACTAAGCGCTCTGCCCGCACTAAGCGCTCTGCCCGCTGACGCTGCCGCGAGGGCGCGTCGGCGGGAAGGTCTTTGCCGAGCCGCCCGGAACCGGGACTGTTACCCGATCCCAGGCTTTTCATCCGTTTCTGCGAATAGGCCGGTTAGGGGCCATCGGTGCCGGCATTCGACGGCCGTGATTCGCTGTTGCCCGCTTTGGGCCGCCCTTTGCTGAGTTCGGGCTGCGTCAGCTCGGCATGGACTTCGGCCGCTTCAGTATCGGCCTGACGTGCCTTTTCAGAGTCTTTGCTCGGACCCGGTTCCACCTCTGCCGCATGCCGCAGTTTGTCGGCACCTTTGTCAGCGTTCATAATCAGCTCCTGTTTTGTCCGAGGTGAACGCCTTGATTCAGCAACGGTTCATAAAACTTTATCTTCAGAGCAGCTTGACTAGATAGTAATCATAAAATTCAGCAACAAATAAGTGGATGATCGTGGCTTGTGAATGCATCTTTCCAACCGGCAAAGTCATGTCTCGATCAAGCCGCTTGGCAAAGGTTTTATTGGATCGAGTGCTGAGAAGGCCGCGAAGTTGCATCCTCGACAGGAGGCGACTTGCAGCAGCAGCGCCATCGATTAAGATCCCCTGATGCAAACCAATCAGCAGTCCGCATTCCATTATCGCCTGGGGCTGAACCAGCCGATCGGCAGTCCGACGCAAAGACGCCTTTCCGAAATGGCCGCGGCGATCGGCCGCGAGACTGGCGGCGCATTTCGGCTGGATGTGTTTCCGGAAAGCCGGCTCGGCCCCGACCCGAAAATGCTCGCGGATATGCGTAATGGCAGGCTCGAATTCTTTGTCGCCGGCGCCACTTTGAGCGAGCTCGCACCGACCAGTGCGCTGCCCCTGTTGCCGTTCGCCTTTGCGGATTCGAAGACAGTGTTTGCCGCGCTCGACGGAGCGCTCGGCGACCAAATCCGCCATGAGCTGGCGCAGCATGGGATTCATGCTTTTCGCCATTGTTTGCAAAACGGATTTCATCACCTGACGACCAGTGAGCGGCCGATCCATGGTGCTGGTGATCTCGCCGGGCTGAAGATCCGCAGCCCTGGAGGAGCGATTGCTCGCGACTTCTTCGAAACGTTCGGCGCCGAGGCCGGTTATGTCCCGTTCAACGAGATGTATGCGGCGCTGAAGGAGCGTCGGTTCGATGGCCAGAGCGACCCTCTCGGCGTCGTTTTGTCATTGAAGCTGTACGAAGTGCAGCGCCAGCTGAACCTGACCGGCCATTGGTGGTCGGGCTTCACCCTGCTCGCCAACGCCGGGGCTTGGCAGGCGCTTCCTACAGACATTCAGCAAATCATCGAGCGCAACGCCGAGAAATTTGCGCTATTGCAGCGCCAGGATACCGAAGCAATCAATGCCGCCGGGGCGGCGGAACTCGAGCAGCATGGGATGACCATCAATACCGCTGATCCTGGCAGTTTTCGCTCCCGCCTCGGTTCCTTTTACGCAAATTGGCGCGACCAGGCGGGTCCCGCCGCTTGGCGACTGCTCGAAACCTATACCGGTAAACTCCCGGTCTGATCGCAGGTCGATCGCACACCCCAAAGACGGGTAGGGCTGGTTCGCTTCGCTTGAACCCGCCTGCCCGCAACACCCGTGATCGGGATCCGAGCGTGGGTGCAGAATATCCGTCCGAGAACAATGGCTTCGAGGCCGAATGTTCAACATACGTATGCCCGCCATACGCATGCCTGTTGACTACGGAAAGGCGAACAGAGAAGGTGGAAATTCGCGCAGCCAGATTCTGCGGAACCTTTACTTAAGAATGGCGTTCGTCGGTCCGCGGACTGGGTTCTGGGAGGAGTAGCGCCGTGGTGTCGTCATCTTCTGGAGCGGCGCTGCCCTACGATCGGGATATCGACCAATCGGATCCAACCAGCGAGGTCAGCCCAACACCAAACCCGGTGCCGTTGGCGGGGAGCGAGGTTCGGCGTGGCTTTCTCCCGTGCGACCGCGTGACCTGCATGGCCCTTGCAATGACGGTCGCCGGATGGGGCTTGATCTGGGCAAGCGGACTGCCCTTGATCAAGCTGATCCCGGTATGGCTGGGTACATCGGTGTTCTTTGCCGGTTTAGCCTTGATCCCGTTTCGCACCCGGTCCGGACGGAACCGCCAATGAGGCTGTGTTCTGGCGGCGTGGTTGCCGGTCGGCAGACCAATCCTGCCTCACAGCCCCCTTTCCTCCCACTCAATCCGAGGCAGGAGATGAAGCTCCGGGCCCCTCGGAGATTTCCGGCGTCGGCAACTGGCTTAACGCTGGCCCCGAGCTGCTGATCGGCGTATTCAGCAGCGGTTCGAGCTGCGGTTGCAACGCCTTCAACAGATGAACCGCGAGGGCGCTGCTGAAATGATATTCAGCGGCGGCCTGACCTGGTACATATGCGGTAATCGTGCCGTAAAAGCGGTTGCCGAGATAAAATACGAATGTGGCAGTGCGGTCGACCACACGCTGCGAAATCAATCGACCGCCGCGGCCAAAATGGTCATAGCGATTGTCGCCGGTGCCGGTTTTGCCGCCAATCGGCAGCGGAGCGCCGTCGGGTGTGCGATAGACCCCGCTCACCGCCTTACCGGTTCCTTTGGACACGACTGACGAAAGGGCGCGCTGCACCGTCTTTGCGACCTCGGATGCGAGCACTCGCTGCGGTTGAGGTGCGGCGATCATATCGGTTTCATAAGGCGTGCCGGCAGCGAATTGCAGCCGCCTGAGATCAACGGTCGGCAGCCGCACGCCGTCATTGACGATGATCCCCATCAGATCGGCGAGCGCGTCCGGGCGGTCACCCGAGCTGCCGATCGCGGTGCCGTCCGACGGAACGAGACGCCCGAATGGATAGCCTTGGCGCCGCCAATCCTGCAGGATTTTGTCGAACGCATCCTCTTCGAGCAGCATGCGGATGCGCATATTCTGCTGAAACGGACTGTGGCTGTCGAAAAGCCACGTATAAACCTCTTGCCGCACCTCGGCGCTCGCCGCCGTCACCTCGGCCAAGGTAGCGTTGGGATGCTGCTGCAAATATCGGACGAGCCACAATTCGAGCGGATGAATGCCGGCGAGATAGCCGCGATCGCGCAGTGAAAACTGACTCGGGCCCGACTTGCGATAAAGCTCCCACAGTTCATCGTCGCTGATTTCTGCTTGCGGCAGATGCTGTGCGAGGAACGCACCAAGCGCCGCCCGCCGCGCATTTGGATGAACCGATAGAAAGACGACCGCCAGGCGACGCGGATCCGGCCGGGTCCGGCTCGCCAACAGATCAAGCGCCTCGTCCGGTGTGCGGCCGCGATAGTCACGCCAGAAACGGTTGAGATAGACGCGACCCTCCTGGTCGGCAAATCGGCGAAGGTAGGTCATTCGTGCCGGATCGTCGCGATCGTTTAGTAATTCGCTGACTTGTGTACCGTCCTGCGCGATCTCGTAGCTGACAATATCGCGGATCAACCGAATAAAGGCATTGTTGATCGAATTGGTAAAAGCATCAGCAACGGTCGGGACGGCGTGGTTCTCCCATTTTGCAAAATTGGCAAAGCTCTGCATGCCGCCGCCGGTGAAATAGGTGCCCGGACTGCCCGAATAGGTGCGCTGCATTGCCGCGTCGAGCATGGCCTGCAGACCTCGGCCTTTGGTCTTTGCCATCCATCCGGCTGCCCAGCGCGTAATCGGGTCGTCTTTGGCCGAGTCCGCAATCACCAACAATTGGTCGCGTGGCAGCGCAACAAAGCGGCCGTGCAGCGCATCGACAATATCGAGATAGGTGATCAGCGTGCGCAGCTTGGCGGTCGAACCGAGCTGCAATTTGGCTCCGGCGTTGATGTCGAACGGCTCGTTCAGGCTATCAGCACGGATGCGAACAAAGTTGCAGTCCGCACCCCGCTCGTACAGCACAACACTCCACGCAATCCGCGCCGGGGTGGCGCTGCCGAGCAGCTGCTCGCCATAGCGGCCGAGCGAATGCTCATAGGCCTGGTCGCCAAGCGAGCTTAGCACAGTGCTAATTCGCCGCTGGGCGGCGGTGTCGATGCTCGACCAGCCGCTCAAATCGAGTCGGTCCAACGCATAGAGATCGGGCAGGTGCAGCATCGAGACCAGCTGATCGCGCAGCTGCTCGGTTGCCTTGGTGGCGATGTAGATCTGGGCCGCCGAGGGCGGCACGTCATTGCGAAACTCGAGCCGCGCCTTGAGCGCTGCATCGCGCAACACGGGATCGATCACCCCTGCATCGGCGAGCAGGTGCAGATAACGGTTGGTCAAGCGGGCGAGAGCCTCGTAATCGGCGGCCAAATAGAAGCCTGGGCGGCGGCCCGCGAGCAACAGACTGAGAACTTGGCGGTAGATTTGACCCTTGCGGGCGAGTTCGGCGGGAGTGGTTGCCGGCT
>JAFAOB010000351.1 GCA_019238055.1 Alphaproteobacteria bacterium | reverse complement strand
ATTATGGCGTTATCTGCCCGAGCCGGCGCGCGGGGGACAGAGCTGGCTGAAGGTCGACGAGCTCAGTCCCGAAGCAGCAGCACGCCCGGCTCATGTCCAGCAGGGGGCCAACGCAGACGCCGGGTGGCGCGGCCGGGTTCGCGCCGGCGCCGGCTTATTGTACAACAAAATGCGCGATGCTCATATCAAGCCCAGGCCAGGCAAGGTCCTGCACCAGGACCCGACCCGCTGGAGCCTGTGGCGAACCATGAAATACTTGTTCAGCCTTCCGACTTATCCACTGCTGATCGTAGCCTCGACCTTGGCCTATTTCTTTTTTGCCGGGGCTGACGCGTTTGCGATGATCTATTTTCCACCGCATTATCATTTGTCGCGCAGTGTGGTCAGCGCCCTCACCATTGCTCTCGGTGTCGGCGCGCTCGCCGGTTTGCTGATCGGCGGCTATATATCGCGGCGGCTGCTATTCAAGGGTGAGATCAACGCCCGCATCATCGTCCCGGCCTGCGCGCTGTTCCTGTCGATCCCGTTTTTCGCGGCCGGCATTTGGGTGTCGATCCCGTGGATCGGCATGCCGCTGTTGGTGATCGGCGCCGCCGCGCTGACCGCAGCCTTGGCCCCGATCGACGCCGCGCGCCTCGACATTGTGCAGCCGCGTCTGTGGGGTCGCGGCGAGGCCGGGCGCATGGCATTGCGCGCCGCTTTCGAGGGCGGTGCGCCATTGCTGTTTGGTGTGATGTCCGTGTGGCTCGGTGGCGGCACCGTCGGGTTGCAGTGGACCTTTCTGATCATGCTCTTCCCGATGTTGATCGCCGCTGGCCTCGTGGTGCCGGGATTGCGCACCTATCCCCGCGACGTGATGACCGCGGCCGAGTCAGCTGAGGCGACGGCCAAAACGGGAAGTGGCCGAACGGCCATCGAACAAGCGCACCAAGCCTCAGAGGCGCATCATCCGGCCGAATAACGCCGCTCAAAGCGCTGTTCTAATGGCTGATGCCGCTGATATGTCCGTGAAGCCAGTCTTCAACCAGCCGGCGGGCGATCGAGTCGCGGCGCGGCAAGCGGAACGTGTCGTCATCGGCGTGTGACAACAGCCAGCCGCGCTCGACCCAACGCGCATCTTCCAATTCGCCAAAGTCGACCGTAATCGCAGTCGTCAGCGCCTCGGCGTGAAAACCCAGCATGATATTGGCGGGGAATGGCCAGGGCTGCGAGGAATGATAGTCGACAGTGCCGACCTCGATGCCGGTCTCCTCGCGGACCTCTCGCGCGACCGCATCTTCGAGGCTCTCGCCGGGTTCGACAAAACCGGCGAGCGTCGAATACATGCCCGGGGGAAAATTTCGCGAGCGGCCCATCAGAGCGCTCTCGCCATAGGTTACCAGCATGATCACCGCGGGATCGGTGCGCGGAAAATGCATCGAATTGCAGGCAGGATCAGTGCAGCGTCGCATATGGCCCGCTTCCTCGGCGCGGGTCGGGTTGCCGCACACACCGCAAAAGCGATGCCGTGCATGCCAGTAAATCATCGCGCGGGCGTGCGCCAATAGCGCCGCTTCAGTGCGGTCGAGCCGCCCGCCCAATTGCCGCAGATCGGCAAAGCGCACATTTGCTGCTTCGATGCCGCTCGCGGCACGGGCCGGCGAATACAGCATCTCGAGCGGCGCCTCGATCGGCGACAAATCGAGCGCGAAATGCGCGCGCTCCTCGAGGATGCCGAGGAAGACGATTTCGCCACGCTGCAAACGTTCTTCGGCGGCGATCATGTCGCCGAGGAGCGGGCCTATTCCGGTCCAGCCGAGTGCGATCGCACGTGGATCGCCGCCTTCGATCTCGACGACCAGGTTGTGGTTGCGCCACACTGGAACAAACAGGGTCGCGGGGTCGGCGATGCGCTCGATGATCCAGCTCATCTCGCGCCGCCGTAGCCCCGCTCGCTCGAATCCCGGCGCCGCATAGTAATTGGGCATTCTCATCGCGTCGACAGTCGCACATTCTCCGCCGCTGCGGCAAGCCGCACTCCGCTATCATCGCTTGGCGTGCCAGTACCTTTGGCTTCGCCGTTCAGCTCCGCGACCCTGGTCACCACGACTTGCGGCCGGCATGACCAAAGCGTGCTCTTTCCACACGGTTGTCGATGTTGGATCACTGCTTCTCCCATGGCGCGGCGCCGTGGGAGAACCGCTGCACCAGAAAATCGATCAGCACGGCAACCTTGGACGGCCTCGGTCCCGCGGCAGGGATCAGCAGGTTGAGGGCGATCGGGAGTGCCGACCACTGGGTCAAAACCGCTTCCAATCGACCTTCCCGCAGGTCGTTCCAGACGACAAACTCGGGTTGCACGGCTAAGCCGATACCGGCCCGCAGCGCAGGCATCAATGCGTCGGCATTGTTGGCGATTAGCGGCCCGCCGACTGCGATCGACTGTTCCTCGCCGGCTGGGCCGGTGAATTCCCAGCGCTCGCCCGAAGGAAGATACGAATAGGCCAGGCAGGCATGCCGGACCAGTTCACGCGGATGTGACGGTCGCCCGTGCCTGCTGAAGTAATCGGGTGCGCCGACCAGCAGGCGAGGAACCCGACAGAGGCGGCGGGCAATCATGCTGGAATCGGAGAGCGCCGCGATCCTCAGCGCGAGATCGAAGCCGCCGCCGACGAGGTCGATTATTTGATCGCTCAGATGGAGATCGACAGAGATCTCGGGATAGGCGGCGAGAAAATCCGGTAGCGCGGGAGCTATGTGCAGCAAGCCAAAGGACATCGGCGCGGCGACCCGCACCCGTCCCCGCGGTGCCGCTGACTGGGCCGTAGCCTCGGCCTCGACTGCCTCGGCATCCGCCAGGATACGCGCTGCACGTACCGAAAGGATGCGGCCTGTCTCGGTCAATGACAGCCGCCGCGAAGTTCGGTTGAACAGGCGCTCGCCGAGATGGCGCTCGAGGCGGCCGACCGCTTTGGAGACTGTAGCCTTGGACAAGCCAAGCTCGCTCGCCGCGCGGACGAACGAGCCGGCCTCAGCCACTTTGCCGAAAATCGCCCAAGCCTCAAGATCGGGAAGACGTGCCATCCAGATGCTTCTAATGGAAACGAAGCGTTTCGAACGTTTCTATTTAATAGCCCAAAAACGACGCCATTTCACGCGATAGCGAAACCCTTCTACGAAGAGATAGAATGATCGAGCGCAGACCTTTCGAGGCACTGGGCGGTGCCGACCACGGGTGGCTCAGAGCGAGGCACCATTTCTCGTTCGCCGATTACCACGATCCCCAGCGCATGGGGTGGGGCGCTTTGCGGGTATGGAACGATGACGAAATCGCGCCAGGGACAGGGTTCCCGCCGCACCCGCATGCCGACATGGAAATCATCACCTATGTGCGCCAAGGCGCCATCACGCACCGCGACAATCTTGGAAATCAGGGTCGTACCGAAGCTGGCGATGTGCAGGTCATGAGTGCGGGCACCGGAATCCGACACTCCGAATACAACCTTGAGCCGGAGCTGACCAAAATCTTTCAGATCTGGATCGAGCCGGTGAAGCGCGGCCGGAAACCGCGCTGGGGCACCAAAGCTTTTCCAAAGCAGGATCGCTCAGGCCGCTTCGTGACCCTGGCGAGCGGGATTGACGGGGATGGTGAAGCCCTGCCGATTGGCGCGGATGCCCGGGTGCTCGGGGCGACGCTCAAAGCCGGCGAGGCAGCCGCGTATCGGCTGGGCGAGAACCGCCGGGCCTATCTGGTGGTTGCGCGCGGCACGGTCGAGGTCAACGGGACGCGCCTTTTTGAACGCGATGGTGCGGCAATCGAGAGAGAGCACGCGCTGCGTGTCGTCGCTGTCAACGATGCAGAGGTGCTTCTTGTCGATGCGCGCTGAGTGTTCCCCGCTTAAATAGGGTGTGAACCCAATCGATTGCTGAGGAGAACCGCCATGGACATGCCCGTGCCATCCTCGCCCGAGGAGCTGCCGACCTACGGCATCATCGAGAGCGCGGACGATGTTACCGATGTCGTCCTCGCCGCCATGGCAGGGGCGCCTAACCCGCGGCTGCGCATGGTGATGGCCGCCTTTGTCCGTCACCTCCATGCCCTTGCGCGCGAGGTCCAGCTCACTCAGGACGAGTACGGCCTCGCGATCGACGTCCTCAATCGGATCGGCAAAGCCACCAACGACGCCCACAATGAGGGCGTCCTGTTCGCGGATGCGGTCGGGTTCTCCACCCTCGTCTGCCTATTGAACAACGGTGGAAATGGTCCCACCGAGACCGCGGTCGCGCTGCTCGGCCCGTTCTGGCGCGACAACGCCCCGCTCACCCCCAATGGCGGCAGCATCGTGCGCTCGCCCACGCCGGGGCCGGCCCTGTTCGTGGATTGCCGCATCATCGACCCACAGGGACGGCCGATCCCCGGCGTCGAGGTTGATGTCTGGCAGGCTTCCCCGGTCGGACTTTACGAGAACCAGGATCCCAATCAGGTCGATATGAACCTGCGCGGGCGCTTGCACACGGAAGAAGACGGGCGCTTCTGGTTCCGCTCGGTCAAGCCCGCCGGCTACCCCGTACCCACTCATGGGCCGACCGGCGAGCTGTTGCGCGCTCAGCGCCGCCGCCCATACCGACCCGCACATCTGCATGTGCTCGGCTTCAAGCCGGGCTACCGGACGCTGATCACCCAGATCTTCGCGGACGACGACGAACGCCTCGTAAGCGACGTCGTGTTCAGCGTCACCCGGGCCCTGATCGGCAAGTATCGCTGCCACGACCCTGACGAGACACCGCCGTCGCCGGATGTGCAGGCGCCCTGGTACACGCTCCATTACGACTTCATCATGCAGCCGGGCGAAGCGAAGCGGCCCGTGCCGCCGATCAAGTAAGAGACAGGCCAAAGCCATTCTGCCTCGACGGCCCGCTCGCGCTCCTTAGTGGGGTTCTACCCGCATCGACGGACTTGTATTCACCGCTGCGAAGGTCCGCGGCATCGTCGAGGCATCGGATGTGGAGATCGAAAGGCGGCCCAACACCCACGCGGCAGACATTTCCGGCTAGATCGGATCGGAGGCGGTTTTTAGCTGTGCGATTTTGGACACAATATCGCAGCGTTCGACCAACCTGCGATTACCTTTAAGGACCTCAAACGCGGTCTCCTCGCCCTCGCGCCAGAAGCGGATGTCGAGCTTATGCTTGCCGAGATGGATGTCGTAAAGTGCTATGTCGGGCAGCCATCGCGGCAGCCACGGATCGACATAGAGTTTGGCGCGCGGCGCATCCGGCAGAAAACCCAATAGCGTTTGGGTCAGCATGAAGGCCGAGCCGGCCGCCCAGGCTTGCGGGACATTTGCGCCGATATACTGGACTGGGAAGTTCGTTTCCTGGCGTTCGAACGCGGTGTACAGCTCGGGCAATTGGTTGCCCCGGAATTGGCTCGCGGCAACGCTGATATCATGCGCGATCCGCGCCGCCTCCGCGGCAAAACCATAGAATTTGAAACCCATGGCAATCATCGCATTGTCGTGCGGCCACACCGAACCCGTTTGATAATTGTATGGATTGAATGCCAGATTGTGCGTCGACAGCGTGCGAATGCCCCATCCGGTCCACATATCCGGCGCCATCAGCCGCTCGACGACCTTTTTCGCGCGATCGGGCGGAACGATGCCGCACCACAGGCAATGGCCGGCGTTGGAGGCGACGGTCAGGACCTTGTTTTTTTCGCCGTCGAGCGCATAAGCATAAAACCCGAGTTCCTCGTCCCAGAATGCATCGTTGAACCGTTCGAATAGCGCCGCAGCTTTCCGGCGCAGTTCCTGCGCCCGGTCCGGCTTACCCAAGGCATCGAACACCTCGGCCATGCGCACCCAGGCGGCATAGACATAAGCTTGCAGCTCACAAAGCGCTTTTGGGCCTTTGACCAGCGAGCCGTCCGGGTAGACGACGCAATCTCCCGAATCCTTCCACCCCATATTCTCGTAACCGACCGGGGAGCGCGTCTGATATTCTTGGAAACCATCGCCGTCGCGGTCACCATAATTGTCGATCCAGGACAGGCATCCTTCGGCAGTCGCGAGATGCCGTTCCAATAGCGCCCGGTCTCCGATGGCGCGCCAGGCGGCATGCAAGGCAATCAGATAAAGCGGCGTCGCATCTGCAGTGCCATAATAAGGTGTATGCGGGATCAGCTTGAAATGGGCGAGTTCGCCATAGCGGATCTCATGCAGTATTTTGCCGGGCTCGGCATCGCGGTAATCATCTTCCTCCTTTGCCTGCAATGAGCCGAGGACTTCCAATGTACCACTGGCAAAGCCCGGATAGATCAGGGTGTTTTGCAGCGAAACAATCAGGCTGTCGCGCCCGAACGGTGCGACAAACCAAGGGAGGCCGGCAGCCGGCATAAAGACCATATGATCGGTGCCAGCGATCGGCAGGCGAAGGGCGGCCATATCCTCCAGTGCCTGACGGAACAGGCGATAGTATTCCTCATTACTGGTACGGATTTTCACCACATTTTTGAGCCAATCCGCCAGTGTCTCGGCGTGAGGCGATTTGTGAGTATCGCCGATACAATGGCTCGGCGGAGAATACTGTCGGTCGCCGTCTGCCAGAGCATAATGGAGGCAGCAATGCCATGGTTCGCCTGGTTGGAGGGCCACCTCAAAACTTAGCCGTCCGTTGGCGTAAACCGACTTTGTCGAGAATCGCGCCGGCGAGATTGTCACCGTGCGGGCGAAATCACGATTGCGATAAGTGGTGCGCAGATGCTGGCGCGATGGCGACCACTCGGTCGTGATCCGACCACGGCGCACGATGTGGCCTGCCTTGACCTCAAAAACATCGGCAAAATCGCAGCGGAGTGCGATCTCGAGCTGGAACACGGCCGGCCGCTGACCGCGATTTATGATATCGAGATCCTCATGCATGCCGCCGCTGATCGATCGGCTGACAATGAGACCCAGGGTGCGCGGCAGAATTGCGCCATCTTCGGTCAGAAAAGAGCGATTGGTCAGAAAAATCCGTGATGCATAATAGCTTACTGCACCTCCATTCAGCAGATCCCAGGGTTCGCCATTTGCATAAATCGCCCAGCTGCTGATGATCCGGGTATCGAAGAAATAAAGGCCCTTTTCGCTGGGTGAGTTGATCTGCCCGTCCTCCTCGCTGATCAGCACCGTGTGACCTTGGTGGATTGCGATCTGCGGCGGGCCGACCTGAACCTTTACCGTCATCCGGGACTCCCGTGATTGGTCGTGCGGCAACAAAGATAATCATTGCCGCGAAAACGAGCCAAATCCAGCCTCGCCGTTGTTCCACGGCCTGCCAAGCCGTTAACGTGCGAACCCGCCGTCGTTAGCTGATGCGCAGAACTGTACGGCACCCACCAGAGTTGAGCAGAAATTAGCCACCACGATTCACGATTTAAGGCCAACTTCACGATAAACTTATCTTCCGAAGGAGGCGGTTCGGGCGTTTCTCGGCGAGATCGTCGAGCGGTCGATCAACGGCGATTGGCGCGGCTGCTTGCTGGTCAATGCCGCCCCCGAAACGGCATCTCATGACTCCGAGCTCGGCGCCGAAGCCGCCGCCCGCTTCGGCGAGATCGAGGCGTTCTTCCGCCGCGCAATAAGCGTGGCTCACCGACTGGTTCTGGAATGAAACAGATGTCGGGGCGGCGATCCAAGCCTTGCGGGCGGCATATCTTACGAGCGCGGATGAGCGGTTGACGTTGATCGCCGGCAATTTCTTGGTGCCGGCGGGGCGCGTGCCGGCCTCTGGCTGAGGGATCACGAAATGCCCCCATTAAGGTTTCGGCCTTGCGGTGGGGGCACCGTCCTTGACCGGCAGGGCGGCGTGGTTGCTGCGCTCTGCACTTGCGGAGAGCAGCCCGAGCACGATAAGCAAGGCTTTGCCAACGCGTACCGAGACCGCTCCCTAAGGAGATTGCTTAGAAGACACGCCAAACGGCGAAAACCTCCGGAAGGTCACATAATCGTGACAGGGCCTTCCCGAGCGGTCTTTACCAAACGACGTAATTTGAGCTTTATGTGAACGGCAACGCCGCGGTTGCACGCGGGCGAATCCGCGCAATGCAAAGGCCTGTTTTCTTGCGGCAGAGGAAAGATAATGCCAAGCTTTCGCAATACTGCAGCCGCCGGCCTCGGCTGGTTGGGGCTCGTGTGGCTGCTCGCTCCAGCCTCGCCGGCATATGCCGATTATCCGGTCGCACCCGATGTGGTCGTGTTTTGCGAGCCAACTCTGCGCCATACCCTCATCGATGTCGGGACGCTGTGGCGATCACAGACCGGCATTCACGTTCGCGTCTTTACCTCGCCGACCTGGGCATTGCTGGCGCAGATCGCACATCATGCGCGCGACGACGTGCTGATTGGTGAAGGCGACGCGAATGCCGCCGCCGCGGCTAAGCAGCAATTGATCAAGCCGGCCACGATGCAGCAAATGGGACGCAACCGGCTTGTCGTCGCGGCGCTCGGCGACAAGGCCGATGACACCAACGCCGGCTCATCACCGGCTGCCGCCGCGTTGGCATCGATCGCCGGCAAACAGCCGATCGCCATTGTCGATCCTTGGGCCGCTACCGCCGGCGCCGACACCAAAAAGGTGCTGGAAGCGCTGGGGGTGTGGCAAAAGTTGGACGGCAAATCGGTCGGTGTCATCGGCACCGCTGATGCGGTCTATCTGTTGACGCAAGGTCATGTGAAACTGGCGATCGTCTATGCTACCGATGTCGCGGCCAATCCGGTGTTGACCGTCGCCGACCGACTGCCGGCGTCCAGTCATCCGCCGATCGTCTACTGGGTGGCCGAGACTGCCCATGCGTTGAGCCCAAATACCACAAAATTCATCGAATTCTTGCATACCGCTGGAGCCCGGCAGCAGCTGCGCGCCGACGGATTGGAGATTTCGCCATGACCGTTCCGGCCCAGGTCCAGACGACCGCTCCTGCGCGCAGTGTACAGCTGCATCCATTGAGCCGCCGAATCATGCATTGGATCAACGCATTGGCGATGTTCGTCATGATCGGCAGCGGCTGGCGTATCTATAATTTCTACCCGGCGCTGCCGATCCATTTCGGCTTCCCGGATTACCTGACTTTGGGCGGCGATTTTACCGTGACCGAGGCCGTCAGCAACGAGGACGGTCTGGCGAATGCGTTGTTATGGCATTTCGCCGCGATGTGGGTCCTGGTGCTGAATTTTCTCGCCTATGTGATCGTCGGATTTGTATCCGGACATTTCCGCCGCGACTTCCTCCCGGTCTCGGTCGGGGCTTTTTTGCGCGACTTTCTCGATGCATTGCGCGGTCGGCTCGACCATCGGCTCGGCGAGTACAATGCCGTGCAAAGGGTGTTCTACTGGGGCGTTCTCGCCGCGATCCTGGTCACGATCCTCTCCGGGCTTAGCATCTGGAAGCCGGTTCAGCTGCAATGGCTGACCGCGTTGTTCGGCGGCTACGAATTTGCCCGCGTCGTGCATTTCTTCGGTATGGCGGCGATCGTCGGGTTTCTCGTCGTGCATCTGGCGCTGACCGCCCTGGTACCAAAGACGCTGGTCGCAATGGTCGTGGGCCGCGCTTCTGAGACGCCGCATCCGCGGAATGGAGGACAGCGATGAGCCGTTTGGTCTTCGAGCGCAAACCGGTCGTGACCGTCATCGAGCGGCGCCTGTTTTTGCGCCAGACATTGAGCCTGGGGGCGCTGACCTTGCTGACGGGGTGCGACATATCCGATAACGACAGCGTTCAAAATGTCCTCAAGGCGATGTCGTGGTGGAACGACCGCGCCCAGGCATTCCTGTTTGGCCATCAGACACCCGTCCCCACCTATGCGGAAAACGACGTCGTCAAGGATTTTCGCTACAACGCCTTTTTCCCCGCTGCCGACGCACCAAAACTCTCTGCCGCCGATTACCGCCTGGAACTCTCCGGGCTGATCGCCAACAAGCGGCCGTGGACGGTCGATCAGATCTACGCTCTGCCGCAGGAGAGCCAGATCACGCGCCATGTCTGCGTTGAAGGGTGGAGCATGATCGGCAAATGGAGCGGTCCGCGGCTCAGCGATTTCCTGCAGCGGGTCGGGGCCGACCTATCCGCGAAATATGTCGGCTTTCAGTGCGCGGACGGTTATTATGGCAGCATCGACATGCCCTCTGCCCTGCATCCGCAAACCATCATGGCCGTAAAATTCGCCGACGAGATCCTGCCCGCCAAATATGGTTATCCGTTCAAGGTGCGGATACCGACCAAGCTTGGCTTCAAGAACCCGAAATGGGTCACGGCGATCTTTGTGACGAACCGCTACCCCGGCGGGTTCTGGGAGGATCGCGGCTATAACTGGTTCAGCGGCTCGTAATGGCGCGGAGGGGGGCGCCTGAAGGCGGATGCGCGATCGCGGTGATGGGGAAAGCGCCGGCTGCCGGCCGGGTAAAGACCCGGCTCGTCCCGCCCTTGACGCCGGCGGTGGCCGCGGAATTGAGCGCTTGCTTTCTGCGCGACGCCACCGAAAACATAGCGCTCGCCGCTGGCGAGGCACCGATCCAGGGCTATGTCGCCTATGCCCCTGCAGGATCCGGCCCGCTGTTCGATGGTATATTGGCCGATGGGACGCGCCTCGTGCTTGCTGATGGCGCAGCGGTATCGGCGCCCGATGTCAGGGGGTTTGGTTGCTCTTTGCTGCATGCCGCACAAGCGCTGTTCGCCAAAGGCCATGAGGCGGTGTGCCTGTTGAACGCCGACAGCCCGAATTTACCGACCGCGCTCCTGTCACAAGCGGCGGCCGTACTCGCCGAAAGCGGTGACCGCGTTGTTCTTGGCCACGCCGAAGACGGCGGCTATTACTTGCTCGGTCTCAAGGCACCGCACCCGCAGCTGTTCCAGCGGATCGCGTGGAGCACGAGTGCGGTCGCCGAGGAGACGCGGCAGCGCGCGCAAGTGATCGGTCTGCCGGTTGTCGAACTCCATCCCTGGTATGATGTCGACGACGCGCAGACATTGCGGCGTCTGTGCCGTGAGCTGGCCTCGCCTCAGCCGGTGGGGGAGCTTGCCCCCTTTGCCGCTCCAGCGACCGTGAATTGCATCGAGCGGCTCGGCATCGAGCTGATGCTGATGCCCGGTCCGGATCACCGACGGGGGGTTGCAACATGACAGCGGAGGAGCCGGCCGTGGCGGCGGCGCCAACCGTTGCCCGTCGCTATTTCGAGGCGGTCGGCAAACAGCGCGCGCGTGTCGCCGAAGCGCCGCCGATTTGCGTCTATCTCGAAGTCACCAATCGCTGCAATCTGTTGTGCGAGACCTGTCCCCGCACCTTCGAGGCGTTGGAGCCGCCAGCCGATATGAGCTGGCCGCTCTTCACTTCGATCGTCGACCAATTGCCCGGCTTGGCGCGTGCGGTGTTGCATGGCGTCGGCGAACCGATGCTGGTCAAGAACCTGCCGCGCATGATCCGCTACTTGAAGGAGCGCGCCGTTTATGTGCTGTTCAACACCAACGGCACGTTGCTCGCGCCGCGCAGGCGCCGCGAGCTGATCGAGACCGGTCTCGATGAATTGCGGGTATCGCTCGACGCCGCCGAAGCGCACAGCTTTCTGCAGGTCCGGGGCAAGAACTTCTTTGATCGCATTGTCCGCAATGTCGGGGAATTCACCGCATTGCAACGAGACCTCGGGACATCGACCCCGCGTGTCTCGCTGTGGCTGACCGGCCTCAAGGAAACGGTCGCGCAGCTGCCTGATTTTGTGCGCCTGGCAGCACGGATCGGGGTTGGCGAAGTTTATCTGCAGCGCCTCGTATTTGACGGTATCGGCCGTGGGCTGGCGCGCGAAGAATCGTCGCTGTTTGAAAAGACCCGTCAAGAGGAAGACGCGGCGATCGCCGCGGCGCAGGCGCTCGGCCGCGAACTCGGCGTGACAATCGACGCCTCGGGCGCCACCGAGCCCGGTATCAGTCTGAAGCGCGGCAACGATGACATGCCGTGGTCGGCGTGCCGGCGTCCGTGGTCGTTGATGTATTTTACCGCGCATGGCCGCGCTTTGCCGTGCTGCATCGCGCCGTTCTCGGCGCGCGGCTACGACACCTATACGCTCGGCGACGCCACCCAAGAGACCTTGCGCGAGATCTGGAACGGCCGCGCGTATCAGGATTTCCGCGCTGCCTTGGTCAGCGATACGCCGCCACAGCCATGCCGGAATTGCGGATTGCGATGGAGCCTGTAGCCGTCGTCATCCCGACGCTCAACGAAGCGCAATCGATTGGCGGGGTCATAGCCGAGATCCCGCGCGATCTGGTCCACGAGATCATCGTTGTCGATGGCGGCAGCGATGATGGCACCCCCGAAAACGCCGCCGCGGCGGGCGGGCATGTCATAGCGGCAGGCGGACGCGGCTATGGCCGGGCATGCGCCGCCGGTATCGCCGCCGCCTCGCCCGAATGCGGGATCATCGTGTTTATGGACGGTGACGGGGCTGACCGCGGCGATCTGATGATGCTGCTCGTCGATCCGATCCGCTGCGGCGAATATGATTTTGTTATCGCCTCGCGCGCTCGGGGTGAGCGCGAGCGGGGGGCGATGAGCTGGCATCAGCTGCTGGCCGGCGGTCTGGCCGGCCTCGGGACCCGGCTTCTTTACGGGGTCCGCTTTACCGATATGTGCGCCTATCGCGCGATCCGCCGTGACTGTCTCGAACGTCTCGGCATGCGCGAGATGACCTATGGCTGGAATCTCGAGATGCAGATGCGGGCGGCGCGTGCCGGATTGCGTATTCTCGAAGTGCCGATGGCCTATCGCCGGCGCCGTGGCGGCATGTCAAAGGTGGCGGGCACGTTTAGCGGATCACTGCGCGCCGCGCTGCGCATTATCGCGACCTTCATCCGCGTTGCGACGGCTTCGCGCAGCGATCACCTGCGATCGCCCGAACCATTGACCACACGATAAAGGCGCCAACTCTCGGGCTGCTCGTCGACAAGGCGAAAATAGGGGCTGTCGGCAAACGGATCGCGCCGCCAGGCACCATCGCTCGGCGTCACGACGACCACCCGGCAATCAAAGCGGGTGGCGAGCCGGCGGATATCGTCTGCGGTGCCCTTGCCGGCAAAGACCCGCACAAAGAAAGCGTCGATCCGGTCGATCTTTGGTTCAGGCAAAGGCACAAAGGCTCGCGCCAGGTTCCACCCGGCATAGCAGGAGCGACGGTTTGCCAGCAAAGCCCAGGAGATGTTGACTGGCCACCGGACCATGTCGGCGAGAAAGAGCGGATTGTTCGCAACACGCTCGTCTGCTGCCGTCGATCGGCGGACCGCAGCCCACAGTTGTGACGCTTTGGCGAAAATCGGAGCGGAGGCTGTCGGCAGACCGACAGCATTCTCGCGTGCAATCTGCAAGCCGCCGAAAAGACCCGCGGCCCACAACGCCACCGAAATTATTGCTACCACCGGCGCCGTCGCGCGCCAGCGGGCAAGCCCGGCCGCGGCGAATATTGTCAAAACCAGAATGCCGGGCAGCACCCCGCGCCAACCAAGGTCGTTGTTGGCGATCGTACTGGCAAATAGCCAGGGAAGCACAAAGCTCGCCCCGGCAAGGAGCGCCAGGCCGACAACAAGCCGCTTTTCGAACGACCCCAATCCTCTCGCGGCAGCCGCTTCGGCCAGCGACCAGGTCCCGGCGAAATAGATTGCCGGAAACTGGATCACCATCAGAACCATCCAAAACGCCGGCAGATCGAAGGCCCTTCGTGGCGCCCGCGGTACCGCGGAACCCAGAACCTCGAAGGGGCGAAAGGCGATCGGGGCTCCTGCGCCCCGCGCCGCTGTCGCAAAGAACTGATCGCGCAAAACGGGGAACGCGATCACGAGTGCCAGGAGGCCCGCCGCGGCGGCTTTGAGAGCAAGGCCGAGCCGAGCCCGGCCATCCTCGGCCATGAGCAAGAATGCAATGCCGATCGGCAAGGCGCTTGCCGCAAAAATGACGCCGCCGACCCAAGCGGAACTCTCAAACGCAGCTGCGCCGACGACGGCGAGAAGCGGGACGATGAGCAAATCGCCGACCGTGGCGAGCTGTGACAGGATCAGCACCACCACGACGACACATCCCGCCGAAGCCAAGTGTTGCGGCGCCCAGCTTGCCTGAAAGAGCCAGCTCTGCGGCCACGAAGATTGCGCGAACGCCGCGTCGCGATAGCCGGTGGGCAAGATCAGGCGTAATGCCGGCATCAGCGATGCCGCGAGACTCAGCAGCACCACCAACAATGCTGCAGTCCTGCGCTCGGCGATCCACGCTGCGAGGCCGAGCATCAGCAGCAGCGACGCGAACGCGGTAAACCAGGTCAGCGCGATGTCGGCTTCCCATCCGCTCGCACCCAGCAGCAGAGCTGGGATCGCAGCGCTGAAATGCCAAAGATAGTAGTAGACAAGGCGAGGACCGCTGCCGGCAAAAAACGGATTGCCGGGCGGCAACCCCAAACGGGCAATATCGTCGACGATTGCCACCTTCGAATGGTCGAACATCGCCTCGCTGAGAACAACCCCGCCACCACCCGATTTTGGCCACACCGCAAGCGCCGGGAGGATGGCGAGGAGTGCGGCAGCTGCGACGGCCAGTCCGAACAGATCGCCCCGGCCGATGCTGACCGCCGTTTTTCGTGGGCCGCGCAGCTCAATTGCAACCCCGCCAAGAACGGCAGCACCGGAAACGATGGCCGCCGTTGCCCGCGTAAACCCGATGACAGTCAGGATCGGCAGCGCCACGGTGTTGAACAGAGCCCAGCCGATGATTGGCGCTATCGCGATCACCGGCGAGCGGCCAGCGAGAACCCGGCGCGTCACCGGCAACCCGACGCAGAGGCTGATCACGACCTCCACCGAGGCGCACATCACGACTATAAGAAGAGAAGGCATATGTTGCAGTCGCCGAATGTGATCGGAACGCGTACGATTAGATTATTGTTTTCAACTCCGCAGCCATTTCGCCAAAAAAGCAAAGAAGATTTTGCTGACTAGCGCAAGATCTTGACCATCCCTAATAATAGGCAATTTTCGTAGTGACAGTGACAGATGGCCGCGAATTATTGACAAGCGTTAATATGCGGATAATCGGCCGTCAAATCCGCTGATATTCTGCACAATGCGATCTCGATCTCGCTATGCCGCCCCACTTTGTGCGATCTCCGCCGCATTTGCCATGATCATGCATGCTATGTTTAGCCGGTACAGAATTGCGCTCCGTGGCGCTTAATAACCTCCGCCATGCCCCGATTGGGTGTTTGGACAAACACCGGCTGGGGGACAAATGACATCAATCGGCCCGGTCGAGCACCCCACAAGCGCGAGCACCAGACAGCAGGCAATCAGCAATACTTGCGCCGTGACGGCATTACCCATTCCGGGCGGTTTCGACTGATCAATCGTGCCGATGGCGCTGTTGGTGCTGGAGCAACGTGCTGCCCTTAATGGCTTCCAGATCGAGTTCAAACAGCGCGGAAAACAGCAGATATCAAATGCCTTGACGGCGGTTGGCAATTTCGGTCTGCGCAACAGCTGACGGGATCACCCACACCCAGAACGCATCACGCTCGATGTTCTTGGCCGCGGTATCTTCACTACCCCAAGCCGCTGAAGAGACAATTTTCAAATAGGCTTGCTGGCCGGCAGCGAGTTCAATATTGGCATCCTGGTTCGAATTTGGCACAAAACTGGCCGGCGCGATATGATAATGCCCGGGCGGAACGTCGCGATAGATCACGCCGCCGTTTGCAACAGAGCCGAAAAGCACCCCGTTCACAGTGACGTTCGCGAGGTTCAGGATCTCGGAGGGTTGCCAGTCACGATAGAACCACATCCGGGCCTCGCCGGCCGGGACTGGAAGTTGCGTCATGGGCGGCGGAGGTGACGGCGCGCAGCCGAAGCCGATCAGCAGCAGGCCGCCGGCCCATTTCAGCCATCTTCGGGATGATGTCATGCGATTTCGGGATGATGTCATGCGATCTGTCGCCCAGAGGTGTCTTTAATAATCCTAAGACCTCGCTCTACGCGCGATTATTCCAACAAGCTAACTTGGCCCGCGCCAAACGCCTGCCGCTTGCGACAGGTGCCAAAGCGGCTTCGGAATTCCGCTTGTCGCTTCGGCTGCTCCCGGAATAAGAGAGGGTCCGGAAGGGTCGTTGATACAGGTAGGCTAAACGCACGGCGTCGGGCCGGGAACCGGCCCTGCTCCATGCACGAACCAGGGAATCTTGCCAATGAAGATGATGGTTGCGGCTGCCTTCGTTCTTTGCTTCGCCGCGGTTGGTCCGGCCATTGCTGACAGCGGTGGCGGTGGAAGCGACCGGTCCTCCGATACGCCCGCTTGCGGCAAGGGTAAGGTCTGGGACAGCAAGAGTCAGAAATGCGTCAAGGCAGAAAACGGGGTATTGCCGGACGACGCTCTCACCAACTACGCCTTGGCGCTGGTCAAGGCCGGACGGTATAGCGAAGCATTGGCTGTGCTCAATCTGCTTAAGAACCCCAACACGCCTGTCGCGCTGAATTACCGCGGCTATGCGACGCGCAAACTGGGCCGGATCGACGAGGGGATCGGCTATTATTTGCGATCGGTCGCGCTTGATCCGCACTACGCACAGGTCCGCGAATACCTCGGAGAGGCTTATCTCCTCAAAGGCGACATGGTTAGCGCCCAGGCGCAGCTCCAGGCCATCAAACAGATCTGCGGGACGGTTTGCGAGTCATACGAACATCTCGCGGTCGCCATCGCCGACCCCAAGGATCTCTGATCCAGCTTACCGCTCGGTCGGTTATCGCGGCTGCCGGTTCCGGGAACGGTTCAGCCGCTTACGCGCCGGCCGAAGCCCACCATCCCTCGGATGTGCCGCACCGAAAGCGGAAGTCCCGGGCCTTGCGGCGTCATAACGATGGAGCCGGGTCACCCAACGCGATCATGAATGTGCTCGGGGAAAACCGGTGAGCCGACAAAATATCAAGCGGTCGCACCCGACCCGGCGCAGTCTGGTGCGCACCGCGGCTGGCCTTGCTGCCGTTGCCGGGGCGGGCTTGGGGACAGAAAGCGCTACTGAAGCTGAAGCTTTCGTCGAGGCCAAATCGGCCAGCGGCTCAACAAATCCTTCAAGCACCGAGGTCAAGCCGTTCTGGGGACTACATCAGAGTGGGATCACGACACCCCGGCAAAGTCATACCTATGCAGCCGCGTTCGATCTCGTCACCACAAAACGACATGATTTGATTGGGCTGCTGCGCGCTTGGACAAGCGCCGCGCAAAGAATGAGCATCGGTCAGCCGGCGCAACCGGCCGCACTCGATTTGGCAAAGCCCGCGTCAGATAGCGGCGAAACCCTGGGATTGTCACCAGCCCAGCTGACATTGACCTTTGGTTTTGGCGCAACACTGTTTGTAAAGGACGGGAAGGATCGCTACGGGCTTGGATCGCAGCGGCCACCGGCTTTGATTGATCTGCCCGAGTTTAATGGTGACCAGCTGATCGAGAGCCGTACCGGCGGCGATCTGGTGGTGCAGGCTTGCGCCAATAACCCGCAGGTCGCCTTCCATGCCGTTCGTCAGCTGGCGCGGCTCGCCTTTGGTGTGGCTGTCGTACGGTGGGCGCAGACCGGTTTCATCTCCGGGGCCGATACGCATCAGACCCCCCGCAACTTGATGGGCTTTAAGGACGGAACCAGCAATCCGTCGGTTACTGATCCGGCAATCATGGAGAAATTTGTTTGGGTCGGCAGCGAAGGCCCGGACTGGATGCACCGTGGCAGCTATGTCGTCATGCGCCGGATCCGGATAGCCATCGAGCATTGGGACCGCATGCCGCTCGCGTTTCAGCAGCAGACATTTGGCCGAAGCAAATATTCCGGCGCACCCCTTGGTAAACAAAATGAATTTGATTCGGTCGATCTGGATATGCCTGATAAAGCCGGAAACCCTGTCATTCCTGAGAGCGCACATATCCGGCTTGCCGCCGCTGCCAGCAACAATGGCGCGCAGATTCTGCGGCGGGCCTACTCGTACAATGACGGCGTGAGTTTCACGATCGAGCGCTGGCCGCCTTGGCGCCAAGCTGTGGAATATGATGCCGGCCTGTTTTTCGTATGTTATCAGCGTGACCCCCGCACCGGCTTTATAAAGATCTTTGAGAAATTGTCGCAATTCGACATGCTCAATCAATTTGTGACCCACACCGGGGGTGGGCTGTTCGCTTGTCCAAGTGGAATTGCGCCGGGCGAATACGTCGGGCAGCGCCTGTTCGAGACGTCCTGACCGCTACCTGGACTGAGCCAATTCGATCCGATCACGTTGGAAACAGCCCGAGGTGGGACGGACGGAGCGGCTCACCGCCCATCGACCGCGGCATGATCCTCAGTGAGGAAATATCGACCAGATCGGGTTTGTAGCCGCCGCCTTTTCAAATTCTTAGGCGAATTGCCTTAATCCGCCGCGTGGGACGTTCGCGATAGCGCGGCGTTGTCATCTGCGGAGCTCTGAGGTGATATCGTGAAGCAAACCGATCCGGCCGGGTCGTCGGCGAAGGTACTGGTAACGGGCGGCGCCGGATATGTCGGCAGCCACGCCTGCAAGGCCCTGGCCAAGGCGGGATATGTGCCGATCGTGTTCGATGACCTGTCACGCGGTCATCGCGCTGCGGTGCGCTGGGGTCCGCTCGTCGAAGGCGAGCTCTCAAATACCGAGCTTCTCGCCGCGACCCTGGGCCAATACAGGGTTTCGGCGGTCATGCATTTCGCCGCCTACGCCAATGTCGGCGAAGCCGGCGCGGACCCAGCCTCCTATTACCGGAACAATGTTGGCGGGACGCTCTCGCTATTGTCCGCCATTCGCGAGGCCGGTGTCGGCTTGCTCGTCTTCTCATCGAGCTGTGCGGTTTACGGTATTCCTGATCGCGTCCCGATCGCCGAAGGTACACCAGCGGCGCCCGTCAACGCTTATGGCGAGACCAAACTGGCGATCGAGCGGGCGCTCTTTTGGTATGGGCAGGCTTACGGGCTCAGAAGTGCGTCGTTGCGCTACTTCAACGCTGCAGGCGCCGACTCCGAAGGCGAGATCGGCGAGCACCATGATCCCGAGATGCATTTAATCCCACTCGCGATCCGCGCCGCTCTCGGCCAGACCGGTCCGATCGCCGTCTACGGCACCGACTACCCGACACCCGATGGAACTGCGATCCGCGACTACGTCCATGTCTCGGACCTGGCCGACGCGCATGTGCAAGCGCTCGACCATCTCGCCAGGGGCGGCGCCAGCACCGCGCTCAATTTGGGTACCGGCCGGGGATATTCCGTTTATCAGGTGATCGCAGCCATCGAGCGCATCAGCGGCAGAAAGGTTCCGCGGCACGAGAGCGGACGTCGGGCCGGGGACCCGCCGGCCCTGGTCGCCGATACCGGGCTCGCGCGATCCGTTTTGGAATGGGCAGCGCAGCGTTCGGACATCGAAACCATCGCCGAGACCGCATTGGCTTGGCATGCGTCTCACCCAACAGGTTTCACCGATACACCACCCGTCCAAGCCGCAGAATAGACCACCCAGACCGGGCTTTGCGCCTGATAGCGATTGCCACAAAGGAGGATTGCAATGTCGAAAAAGGATCTGCCGCCTGTCCCACCAGCCGGCCGCAGCGATAAAGGCCCCGGCGCCGCTGAGGATGAAGCACCCTCGGATCTTGCGACGAATGCAGGCGAAGCCCGCGAACGCAATATCGACAAGCAAGGCCGCCAGGGCAACATTGCGGTCAATACGAGAAATCAGGGCTATCAGCAGGACCGCTGAGATGTCGAGCAGCACCAAAACGCCGGCGGCCGATCGTTCGCATGGCGGACCCGGCAGCAGCCGCCAGGACGCTACCAAACCCGAGCCGCCGCATCGCTCCGGACCGGCACCGGGAGAGCCGACCAATACCCGACACAGCCGGATCTCAGGCGGCGGCGGTGAGCGCGACAGCCATCACACCCATAATCCGCCCGAAAAAGGGAAGGGGAAATCGGTACCGCCCGGGCGGTAACCACAGCTATCCGATTGAGCGACTGCGACAACGCAGGATCGAGCGTCCAGAGCCACGAAGCAACTGCAAGTACGCTTTGCCCGGACTTGGTCCGGGCATCCACGTCTTGGCCGCCGAGATCATCAAGGCCCCGGAAGACGTGGATGCCCACGGATCAAGTCCGTGGGCTGAAGGCCCACAGGTCAAGCCCGGCCAAAAGGGGTACTCTATAGCGGTTTCAGTGTCAGTCTGACAGGAAGGTCATGGTCAAATCCTTGATGTTCTTGACTCTCTTTGGGATCGGACTCAACTGACCGAAAAACCGCTCTAATGCCTTATAATCTCTAATATTGAGCGTATCTACGGGGTTTGGCATGTTTTGTGATTATGTGGTCCTGCCGAGTGCGGACATCGGGTTGTTTATTTCCCTGGCAAAACAGAGATCAATCCTGCTGGTGTCCCGGCAGGCCGGGATCTCATCGCACGCCGTGTAACAGAGCGCCGAGGATTGCGATCGTCGCTGCGGCGTTGATGCCAACGGCCCGGGTAATGAGCCGCATTTCAGTATGCAGCACCTTGATTTCCGTCTCGATGCGCCCCAGGCGATTATCGATCGAGGCGATCCGGGTCTCGTAATCGGCCAGTTCTTCGGCGGCGGCCTGCGCCTCTTCCTCAGTCGCCCCCGCGGATAATAGTGCCCGGTACGTCTTGCCCAGCATCAATGCCATGCTGGCTCATATACAGGCGAGCAACACCCCCAACAAGCACACCACATGCTCACCTTCAGTGTCGCTGTTACCATTGGCGGCACATCTAGTGCCGTGCCTCGCCATGTCATATATCATGCTGATATCGCGAATGGTGAGGGCTAACGCCCGTGATTACGGATGCCAAGAAGATCTTGGGTTGTGTATGGGTCATTGTAAACAACCGATTTCCCTCAACCGGACAGCCGTGGGCGGTAACCGAGATCCCGCTGCTGGGTTTTATGGACCTCTGGCGAAGGCGAAATCCGAGATCCGGATTTCTCGTCCTCGCCGTGGGCATCATGTCCTTTCAATGAATTTGTTTAGTTCGGTTCTCTACTGCTTGTGAGTCTGGCATCCGCATGGGAAGAAACCCGTGGCGAGGGCGAGCCGGGCTTTGATCAAGGCTCGGGTCGTGGATACGAGAGTGGCTGCGAGTGATCGGCGCACCCTCACGGGTCGCTGATGATCCGGAATAGCTTTCGCCCCGGCTTTTTCCGATCAGCGCGGGTAGGCCGAGTCTATCCACGCACCAATCCGCCATCGATCGGAATCACGGCTCCGGTCACATAGTCGGACAAATCGGTCGCCAGAAACTCGACGACCCTGGCGCAATCCTCGACCGTGCCGAGGCGGTGCAGAGCCACCAACTCGGCGCGATCGCGATTGCTCTGACTGCTGCCCGGGATCATGGTCGCCATGATACGCCCGGTCGCGATCACGCCCGGAGCGATGCAGTTGACGGTGATGCCGAAGGGTCCGAGGTCCTGCGCCAGATAACGCGTGTAATGAGCGATCGCAGCTTTCGCCGCACCGTAATGTGCATATCCACCATCGGCCGCGGGCGCCGTACCGGCGATCGAACTCACCGTGATGATCTTGCCGGATCGTTGCTGCTTCATAATCGGGGCGACCGCATTGCACGAATAGACCGTGCCAAACAGGTTCATCTCGGTCACGAGCCGCAACAGTTCCGGATCGAGTGAACTTGCCTTGGTGTCCATCGGCCGACCGCGACCACCACCGGCATTGGCGACCAGCACATCGACCCGGCCCCATTCTTTGCAGACCCGCCCCACCATCGCCTCGACCGCTGTGGTATCACGCACGTCGACCTCGATCCCCAACGCGGCGCCTCCTGCGGCCTCAATTTCGGCGACCGTATTGTCCCCGGTCATGTCCTTTGCCTCGGCCTTGAATTCCTCAAAGGAGCGCAGATTGATATCGGCCACTGCCAGCTTCGCCCCCAAGGCAGCGAGCCGCTTGGCGTAGGCGCGGCCGAGGCCGCGTGCCGCACCCGTTACAATCGCCACCTTGCCGTCGAGTTTGTCCATGGATTGGCCTCCGATCCCATGAGGTCCAGTCTGCCCGGCCGATGCGACGCGACTTGTCCGATCCGCGCCGTCAGCCGAGGAGGGACCTTATCCCGCATCCGTCGGCTGAGGACAGCTGTTAGGACGCGATCGCGTGCGACCCTCAGATAGTCTGCGGCTGTCAGCTGGATGCTGATTGACCGGCGCTAGGCCAGCCAAAATGCGCAAAGCTGCTCGACAGAGTTGTCGTGCGTGGCACAATCGTGCCGGTCGGAGGAAAAAATGACGCTGCCACCCGAAACCAATTCCCGTGGAACCAATCCCTACGATGTCGGGCTCGACAAGAACGCGGCCAATTTTGTCCCGCTGACGCCGCTCGGCTTTTTGCAGCGCAGTGCAGCCGTGTATCCGCAACGACCGGCGGTGGTTTATGGCG
>JAFAOB010000498.1 GCA_019238055.1 Alphaproteobacteria bacterium | reverse complement strand
CCAGCAAGCCCAGCAATGGCGCGAATTTGGTCACGGCAATCTCCGACACGATTGCTGTCCCAGGAAGCAGACATCCGCCGACTTGTGAATCCCCTTTCTATCCAGCGCTTCACTTCGCCCATCCTGTGTTGCAGCGCGGACTCACTTCAGCCCATCCAGCAGCGTTGAACAGCCTTGGATCTCTCGCGAATTCGCAAACGACCGCTGGAAACCAGTGCGGCAACAGCGGACACCCGCGCGGCCGGCGAAATCGATATCATCGGCTGCGCGACAATTGCTTATTCGTCAGAGGATCCGGCTCACCCGGTCGAGCATATGTTTGATGGGTGCACCGGTGCGGGAGCCACGCGCTGGATGAGTGCGCGCCCCGACGCCGTCGAGCACATCGTCCTCAAATTTGACCAGCCACAGGTGATCTCACGGCTCGTATATGAGGTCGAGGAAACGAACCGGGAACGTACCCAGGAAGTACGCGTGGAAATCTCGGAGGACAGGGGCCGATCGTATCGCCAAATTCTGGTTCAGGAATACAATTTCAGTCCCAGTGGAGCCACGTACCAGCGCGAAGAACAGCGTTTCAATCTCCTGCGGGTCAGCCATTTCTGTCTTACGATTGTTCCAAATAAGAACGGCTCCGGCACCGCAACGCTTACCTCGCTCCGCCTCTTCGCCTAGCGGCTTGACTAAATCGCCTTTTTTGATACGGCGTTGGCCTAGACCGACCACCCCTGCCGCGTAGGTTCTTTCCCTGGAGGCTTTCAGCGCCATCGTATGGGCCAAGACGGGCTGAGGTGTGCCTCGATGCCAATATGAACCAAACCTTCCGTGTCGCCCGCAATGCCGATATCGTATGCACAGGCAGGATCGGTGCCCACAGCCGCTCGCGCAGGGGACGGCTGAGAGCAACGGATCTCGCGCCACCTTGAGACGGACCTTTAGTTTGAGAGCAGCACTGGTATATTGTCTGTAAGTCGGGGATTCGTTGATGGAACACTGCAGCTTCAGCAATACTGATCTCAGGGTGTCAACCATAGGTCTCGGTTGTTACGGCATGTCGGGGGTCTATGGGCCTGCGGACGATGCCGAGTCAATTGCTACTATCCGCTGCGCGCTTGATCTCGGAGAGAATTTACTCGACACATCGGCCAGCTACGGCAGAAGCCATAATCATCGCTTGATTGGGAAGCGATCCGCGGCCGCAGGCATGAGTTCGTCATTCATTCGAAGAGCGGCAGCCCACGGAGCGGCAGCTCTGACGCCACGCGCGGCGTAGGGCTGGCTGGGTTGTGCCAAAGACATACTCAAGCCGTTCGCAGTGGGGAAGCGCATCACCGGCACCACGGTGATGTCCGGCCGGTGCCGGCAGAGTTATCTACTGTGCGACCAGGCGATCGGCCCGCTGCTCGCCAAACCGGCCGCATCCGCTCGCTGTGCTCCTACCCCTGGCTCGCACAGGTCAGCCTTTAACCAGGTCGGTATCAGCCAGCTTCACGGGCGATCAGCCGAGCAATCGCTAGGCTCAGCTCGGCTGACCGGAACGGCTTTGAGATGATCGGGAACTCATCGGCCGCAGGGGCTTCCACTCGGGCGTATCCAGTCGTCAACAGAACGTGCAAGTCAGGACGCATCGCCCGCGCCTGCCGCGCGAGTTCGACGCCCGAGATACCGCCTGGCATTACGAGGTCTGTAAACAGCAAGTCAACTTGCTTGGAACTCTGTAGCAGGTCTAGCGCTTCCTGGCCGGTACGAGCCACCAATATTTTATACCCGAGACTTTGAAGAATCTCGACTGATACCTCGCGAACATCGATATCATCCTCAACGACCAATATCGTGCCCATACCCAATCGCGGCTCATTCGTCCCCTGATATTCTTGGCTTTCCTGCCCAGTCGTGGAGGCACTCGGTAGGTAGAGCGTGACACACGTGCCTGCGCCGGGTGCGCTTTCGATACACAGCTCCCCGCCCGATTGCTTGACAAAACCGTATACCGTTGACAGCCCCAATCCAGACCCCTTACCCACTTCTTTCGTCGTATAGAACGGCTCCAATGCACGGGCTGCCACCTCCGGTCTCATCCCTTCACCGTTATCCTCGACCGTGACCGCGACATAGTCGTCCGGCGACAGATCGACAGGGGCGGGTATCTGCCCTGCCGCGATCTTGCATGTGGTCAGCCTGAGATGGCCGCCCGTTGGCATCGCGTCGCGTGCGTTGATGACGAGGTTCATCACCGCGGCTTCGAATTGAGCCGGATCGATCTGACAGCGAGGCAGGTCGGGTGCGCCGGTAATAGAGACGTCGATTGTCTCGTCAACGGCGCGACGGATCAGGACTTCAATCTCCCTCAACAACGCATTCAGGTCTACCGAAACCGGACGAAGCGCTTGGCGACGCGCAAAGGTGAGGAGCTGCTGGGTCAGCTGCGCTCCTCGATTGATCGCGCGAAGCGCGCTCTCAGCGAGAAACGCAACTCGCTCAGTCTTGTCTTCGCGCGAGATGAGATCCAGGCAGCCCATCGCCGCCGTCAGCAGATTGTTGAAATCGTGCGCGACGCCTCCCGTGAGCCGGGCCACTGTCTCCAGCTTCGACAATTGCTCCATGCGCCGGCGCTCAGTGACGTCGTGCAGAATGCAAATCGCACCGATAATCGAGCCGACCGGGTTATACAGCGGTGTGAAGTCAGCATCGTAAATGATTTCGGCGCCGCGGGCCTGCGAAAAAAAGCGATAGTCCCGGATCTCGGCCCGACGCCCTATCAGCGCTTCGCGCCAAGCATGGCCGACGGGATGATCGGAAAATTCGGGAAACACCTCGAATACTGTTTTGCCCAGCACGGCACTGCGCCGCTGGCCGTTTAGCCTTTCCATAGCGGCGTTCCAGATGAGGTGCCGCAGCTCGTGATCTACGACAATTATGCCCTCCGAGGTACTTTCAATAATAAACTCGAACAGCAGCCGTTCGCGACGCAGGCGCTCCTCGATCTCGTCGCGCTCGGTGATGTCCCGAGCTGTCGCCATAATGTGATAATTGCCGTCCAGCTGTTCTGGAACACGGACAAACATCACATCAATCGATCGGGTTACACCCGCCATCGTCCGCTGCGCGGTATAACGTTGGTTTTCCCCGGTACGAATGCAGGCCTGCATCAGGCGCAGCGGCAGCTCGGCCTGTTCTGGACCGAGAATTTCCTCGACGGTGCGACCCACAACCTGGTTGTAACTAAGACCATAACCGCGCTCGGTAGCGCGGTTGAGATCGACATACACGAAGCGCCCATCGGCGGTCGCTCGAAACAGCGTCAACCAATCCGGTGAATTATCGAAAATCGCCTGAATCTGAGCCCGGCTGGCCCCCAGCTGGCGATGCTGGCGTTCAGCAAGGTCCCGCAGTTCTTTGGTGAGTTCGCGCAGCCTCCGCTCGCTTGCCGATATGGCCGCCGCGCTCACCTCTTCGTTTTTGCGGCGCCGCGTGCTATCGATCGTAATTCCGCGCATGTGCTCCGGTGCGCCGTTGTTACTGACGACCGTACGGCCGAGGAAGACAATCCAATGCGGTTCGCCGCGGGGGAATGCGAGTCTGGCCTCGATCCGCATAGGACCTGGACGATTGCGAAATTCCGCAAAAGCGGCAGTGACGTCCTGGCGCTCGCTTGGATGTATAGCCGCCAGCAGATGCCCAAACAGGTCACCGCTCGTATTGGGGTCCAGACCGAGATTGCGGAACATCTGCTCGGACCAGCGCATACGGTTGGTAGCAAGATCCCAATCCCAAGTGCCTATCTCCCCCGCTTCCAGGGCTGCCTGGACGTCGAATTGCGGGAAGCCGATATTGTCGATGGCCAACTGGGAAGAAGCATCAGTAGTCTTCAATTCTAGCACCTCTCCAGGCGCGGAACTCGGCCACGGTCGCCGACGCCACGATTGAGAGGACTGCCTGGTCCACGAAGTTGATGGCGGCGAGCAAAAGCATCAGTACGGAAGCGCGATCAGCCCGCGTCGCATAGCGCTCCTTTGCAGCAGTTATTGTCTGGCTCACCGCAGCAGGCCGTCCTTGTGCGCATTTTAGCATCATCAAGCGCTTGAGCAGAGAGCCATCCAACCAAGTGCTGTCCCACCATCTCTGCCCTGATTAAAGCTCCTCAGCGAGGGGGTTTGCGCACACGTTGCGGGCCGGCTTGTCACTGGCACACCCTCGTAAACCACTTGCCGCACCAGATTGTCGTCGGTTCAGGTCAGAAACCTGACCTCGGCGGCGAGTTTGGGCCGCCCCCAATGCACGTGGCTGAGGAGCCAGCAGTCTCGATGCGACGATAAAGGGGGTGTGGCCGCGACGGCTGCGCCCGGACTCTTCGCCGGTGCCCTCGCCGCCGATGCAAGCGTTGTCGATCTCGATCCGTGGGCCGAGGGCGCCGAGCTTGTAGCGCCGGTCTCGCTCGATCATGGCCTGCATCAACTTGGGCTGAGGCCGTTGGGCGGCAGCTTGCACTGCCGAGCTTGCCCGGACATACTCACCGGCATCGCTGGGGAGGGAGAACGGCGGTGGAGTTGAGGCGGTCGCATTTGCGCGAATATCTCGTTCTGCACACTGTCGGCCGTATCGATCACCAAACCAGTGCGGAATTTCAAGCCGAGCTCCTCTCGGCTGTTGCCGAGGGCGGCGCCGACCTTATTCTCGATTTTTCCGGTGTCGAATATATTTCAAGTGCTGGCCTGAGCGCTTTGATGACCGCCTCGCGGCACAAGCCGCGGGATCGTCGAATTGGCGTCGCTGGACTGAATGCGGTGGTCCAGGAGATCTTTACGATCAGCCGCTTTCATCGAATCTTTCCGTTGTTCGCATCGGTCGATGCGGCGGTTCGGGACTGGGAGAATTCCGGCGCAGCGGTGGACGGGCCCGGCCCATTTGGGGTGCGCTTTTGGGGTACGCGCGGCTCATTGCCAGCGCCTCTCGGCCATAGTGCAGTGCGCGCGAAGGTACGAGAGGCACTGCTCGCCGCTTATCAGCGCGGGACGCCTGTCCCCGAGGCGATCGAAGCCTTCATCGACCAGGAGCTTCCGTTCTCCGTGCGCAGCACCTTCGGCGGCAATACGAGCTGCGTAGAAATTGTCACTGGCGGCGCGGAATATATTTTATGCGATCTCGGCACCGGGGTGCGCGAGTTCGGCAACCACGTGCTGGGACAGCGCGGGCCGGACGCCAAGGGCTGCTACAACGTTTTCATGTCCCATATGCATTGGGACCATATCATGGGCTTCCCCTTTTTCATGCCCGCTTATATTCCCGGCAATACGATCCGCATCCACGGCTGCCACAAGGGACTGCGCGAAGCGATCATGCGCCAGCAATCGGACCCGTGTTTTCCGGTGAATTTTGCGGCTCTTGGCGCGACCATCGAATTTGTCGAGCTCGAACCAGGGGCCGCGTACTCTGTCGGCGGTCTCTCGGTCTGCGCCATCAAGCAGTTCCATAGCGGTGATACGTACGGCTACCGGTTTTCTCGCGGCGGCAAGGCGATCGTTTATTCGACGGATTGCGAGCATAAAACCGGCTCGATCGATGCGTCCTATCCGTTCATCGAGTTCTACCGCGATGCCGATCTGCTGATATTCGACGCAATGTACTCGCTCGCGGACGCGATCTCGGTGAAGGCGGATTGGGGCCATTCCAGCAATATTGTAGCCGTTGAATTGGCGCAGATGGCCGGTGTCAAGCGGCTGGCCTTGTTTCACCATGAACCGGTATTCGATGACGGCATGATCGAGCGTGTTCTCGGCGAAACCGTCCGCTTCGAGGAATTGAGCCGTTCCGGCCATAAGGTCGAGGTACTCTCCGCTTATGATGGGCTGGAGATATTCCTCTGAACTCGGGATATTCCGAGCTCGGCGGCAGGCAGCAGCGGCGCTTCTAGACGCCCTCGCACTCCGCACGCCGGGGCGAAGGGCCGCGCTCGCCGGGCTCGGCGCGCTTGTGCTTCTCCGCTTGGTTAATCCTCTCATCCTCGAGGAGATCCGCCAGCAAGTGTTCGACGTAGGACAATATTTATTTCCTCGTGATACATCGCATCCCGTCCAACCATCGGTACGCATTGTCGAGATCGATTCCGACAGCATTCGCGAGTTCGGACAATGGCCTTGGCCCCGGACACTCGTCGCGACGCTGATCGAGCGGATCGCCCGGGCCGGGCCAAAGGTCCTCGGCATTGATCTCCTGTTTGCGACGCCGGATCGGCTGTCACCACCCGAATTGGCCGCGGAATTGCCAAAAATCGTACCCGGATTTCCCTACGGCATCGCCGCACGGCTTGCGGCGATGCCGTCCAATGATGCGCGCCTGGCAGAGGCGATCAGAAAGATTCCTACCGTGCTCGGGGTCGCACTGACCGACAGGCAGCCTGCTCTTGAGGATTCTCTGCCGAGTTACAAGTCTGGGAAGACCAGTATCGAATCTCTCCGCGCAGCAGCCGTATCCGATGGCGGGATCATTTCAGTCGAACCCGACTATGACGGCATGTTCCGACGTATCCCTGTCGCCGCGTATTATAAGGATTCGGCGCAGGCGACGACCTACGTTCTGGGTTTTGCCGCACAACTTATCGCCCAGGCTACCCGAGCTTTTGCCAATCTTCGTCGCTACGACGGAAACATCGAGGGTCTCGGTATTGGCGATCATTTCATCCCCACCGATGAGAGCGGCGCTGCCTTTGTTTATTTTGGCCCGCGCTTGCCGTCTTATTCGGCCGCACAGCTGCTCAACGGAACCTTTAACCCCAACGATTTGCACGATGCGATTGTGTTGCTTGGGCTGACAGGTCTCGGAACTGTTGATCTGCAACGCACCCCGATCGGTCTTGTGGATGGGATTGAATTTCATGCGCAACTGATCCAGTCGGTTCTGGACAACGCGGTGCTCTGGCGGCCATGGTTTGCGGATTGGATCGAGATCACCGCCATTCTGTTTGCCGGGGCTGTCGTCATCTGGACCATTCGTTACGAAGCCCCGCTGATTGCGGCGGTCGTCGTCTTCGCCTTGGTTATCGTCTTTATCAGCGCGGAAGCCGCGATGTTCAGGCTCGCTCATTGGCTGATTGACGGCACCTACCCCGCGGGCTCGGCGATCGCCTGCTTTGGCATCATGCTCGGCGGCAATCTCATCGCCTCGCAGCGCGACAGGCAACGGCTCTCGGGAGAGCTGGAACGTGAAGCCGGCGAGCTGGCGGCTGCACGTGAAATCCAGATGGGGCTGTTGCCGCTCCGGTTTCCGGCGTTCCCCGGGCGGGCGGAAATCGATCTCTACGCGCGGATTGAGCCCGCCCGCGATGTCGGCGGCGATTTGTTCGACTTTCATCTGCTCGACCAGAATCGCCTGTTTTTCATGATCGGCGACGTCTCCGGAAAGGGCATTCCCGCAGCACTATTTATGGCCATGACCAGGGAAATCGTGCGCGATGCCGCTCTGCAGCACCGCGTGGCGCTCGATCGGATGTTAGCCGACGCGAATACGAAAATCCTCATCGCCAGCAATGACATGCTCGACGAGGGTCACAGCCTAATCTTCGTGACGGCCTTTGCCGGTATCCTTGATCTGCTTTCCGGAGAGCTGGTTTATTGCAGCGCCGGGCATGATTCGCCGCTTGTCATAGAGCCCGGCTGTACGCCGCGCGCATTGGTAACCGAAGGGGGACCGCCGCTCGGCACGATAGCTGACTTCCCCTATCCGGTTGACCGCGATCATCTCGGGCCGGGTTCGAGCCTCGTCTTGTTTACCGATGGTGTGACCGAAGCACAGGACGCCGCCGGCGTGCTTTATTCCGGACGGCGGCTCGTTGCCTGCATCGAGGCCGCGCCGCCCACCAGCGCCCGTCAAGCAGTCGATGCAGTATTTACTGATGTCCGGAATTTCACCGGTGCGGCCATGCAGGCCGATGATATTACGGTTCTGGCGGTGCGGCGCCCGCCATCATCGCACGGTGATCTCGACCCGGCGATTGCGCGGCTCGTCGACCCCGAGGGCCGTGGGCATCAGCAAATCGAGTTCGCCGCGGCCAGCAACGGAGATCGCCGCGGCGGGCACCCCATCAGCGATCAGTTTGTCGCGGATTGCCCGAGCCCGCGCCAACGAAAGTTGTTGGTTATAGGCTTGATCACCGACGGTGTCGGTGTGTCCGATCACTTCGATCTGATAAGCAAGCCGTGCGCGGGTATCGTCCAAGACCTTATGGTACTCGGCAGCCGATGCAGGCGTCAGCTCGTCTTGACCTGAGAGAAAGTAGAGGCTGAAGTGATGCGGCAGAATTGGGCGAGCGCCGATTGCCTCTTTAAAGATGATCAAAGTGTCAGCGGCCGGAACGTCGACCGCTTCGGTCGTACCCTGGCGTGCTTCCGCGGCCGCAAACGGTTGATTGAGGACGGTTTTAGCGGTGCCGGCTGAGATGGTAATCTTACCAGCCCCAGCCCGTCCATCGGCATTTGGCAAGACGACGAACAATTCCTGGCGTGGGCAGCCGGTCAGCAGGGCCAGGGCTGAAAGGGCGAGGCAAAAACGGCCCATGAAGGCTGCTTTTAATAAACCTTGACGGCAAAGGTCGTACCGCTCACACCAAGGATCGCTGTCGGCGTCCTAATCTTCATCGCTCCCGGCGTCGCGCGGGCAATGTCGCCCGAGACAGCGGTCAGCGAACCTTTTCTCAGGCCCGCCAGCATTTCGCCATGGAAATTGTTTGAATCATAGCGAAACCGCTCCAGAGCAATTTGGCTCCCCGGGCCGGCCGAGAACACGGTATTATCGATAAAGGTAAATCCGATCGCTCCATCGGCTGCAGTTTCGATAATATCGTGTTGATACAAAGAGTCCCCGGGTTTTGCCGTGATGCGTGACCCATCGCGTACAATGAAAGCAATTCCCTCGACTGTCTTGACCTGAGCGATCTGAGGTCCGTCGGCGTTCGCCGGCGCTGTCAGCAGAAGCCAAAGCGCCGCCACCGGCAAGGTCTTCCCAAGTAACGGCACCTGCCATTCTCCTCTTCGCGCTCTAGCAATAGTCGCATGTGCGCAACGGGCAGGCAATTCGCGGCTGAGGCTTTCAGCCCACGCGACGACATCCGCTACGTTCGCTATAATCCCCGAATGCCATCGCATTCGCGCGAGAAAGAAACGAGATCCGCAATTACACTGCGCGGCAACATGTCGGAATCCTCGCGTCTCCACAGCTTCGCAGACGATTTCGCCCGCCAGACCCGGCTGTCAGCCGGCGACCGGGGGCGGGTGCTTGTCATTCTCGACGAGTTGTTCAGCAACATCGTCCGCCACGGATACGATGCAAACGGGCCATCTGGCACGGTAGAAATTGTCCTCGCGCTCGAAGATGGGAAGCTGCGCATTGAACTCATCGATGACGGCCGGCCCTTTGATCCGCTAAGTGCCCCTCCACCGAACCTCGACGTGCCACCGGCTCAGCGGCCCGTTGGCGGGTTGGGTATTCATATCATCAGAAACCTGGTTGGCGAGGCGCATTATGCACGCAAAGGCCGGTACAATTGCCTCACATTATCCCACGAGATCGATCCTCGCTTATTCTGAGAGCCCCATAGCCCGAAAAGGAACAGGGTCAGTAGGATTGCGGGAAAATGAAAGGTACAGGCTGCCAGCGCGATTAAGGAAAGTCCATGAACGGCACACTACCTCATTTCACAATGTCGAAACGCATGGGAGCGTATTCATAGGAGATGAACAAACGCTGTGATGATCGCGAACCATAAAACGCCGCTGAACCCAAGCGCTACACAAAGACCGATCAGTCGCCGCTGAGGTGGCGAGAGCGCCTCCCACTCGCGGGTCGCTTTACTCAGCCTATGCTCGAACAAGACCTCCATCCATCGATAACAACGATGAGCCGCTGAGGTTCCCGGTCGGCCCAAGAAATAGGCGGCTGGGCGCTGCGGCGTGCCAAATCGTGCGGATAAAGAGATTCCCAACGCATGACCACTGAACGACGGGACTACGATCACTTATAACGAATGAGCAACCAACCCGCGTTAAAGTCAGTTTACTTTCCGCCCAATTCTTCAGAAGTCCGGCGCTTTTCCGCCAATGAGATTTCCAATTTCGGCGCCTTGCTGCCGATCCCGGAACCGTGGCAGACGCATGAAGTTAATAATCAAAGAGGCCGATTCGCCAGTGTGGCGTCATATGCAGACACGTCCACAGCGTTTCTCCGCCTCGCACAGCAACAAAACGGTGGATGCGACAATGTCATCGGCCAGCACCCTCAAAGACGTTTACATCGAGGAATTGCGGGATCTCTGGTCCGCCAATGATCAGATGCAGCGCGTGATGCAGAGCCTCAGCGACAAAGCGTCCGATACCAAGCTCAAGGAGTTGCTGACGCGATCGGTCAACGTGATCGGCCAGCATACGGCGACGTTGAAATCGATCCTCGAGGCTCAGGGCGGGAATGTCGGCAAGGATCACTGCAAGGGAATGGAGGGCCTTGTCGCGGAGGCGAAAAAGCACACCCTCGAAGGGGAGTTTGACAGTCAGCTCCGGGACATCGTGATCATCGCACAGTATCAGCGCATGTCACATTATGGTCTGGCCGGGTTCGGCACTGCCGCAGCGTATGCAAATGCGCTGGGGATGAAAGAGGATGCAGCGAAACTGAAGTCGATTGCGAGCGATATTTACAAGGCCGACGAATACACGAGCAAGCTGGCGGAGCGCTCGGAGCAGGCGGTGGCGAAGACCAGCAACGGCCAAGGCGGGCTTTCTAGGGA
>JAFAOB010000474.1 GCA_019238055.1 Alphaproteobacteria bacterium | reverse complement strand
TCGTGGACCTTGGCAAACGCATCGCCACCGAAGAGCCTGATCTACTGCTTGCATTCGCGGTATGGGGCGCTTCCGATCTAATCAAGGCCCGAAATTTCATCATTCCGGTATCGGGCGATGACGCGCTGAACAAATGGGCGGGCGCTGCCGATCCGGTCATTGCATGGGCGAAAGCCTGCGTCGAGTCGGACGTGGTCCCGCCGCGCGGCACGAAGGTCTTTGGCTTTAAGAGCGGCTATGTGCATGGGCTGTTTAGGCAGTGGTCGCTGGCGGCCGGCTATCGGCCGGAAATGATACCGGCCGTCAATGGCTTTGTTCAGCGATTGCAGGCCGCGGTTCAGAGCGTGGAGACGCGGCACACGGTTAGCGGCAATGTTTTGGTCGGGTTGAAGATCATTGCCACTGACTACGATTCGACCGCCACGAGTACCGAAGGATGAAGGGCGATGAAGGCAAAATGAAGGGACTATCGGTGGCTAACTCGGTGATATTGGCTCGTGCTGAATAGATGAAACCTTTTTGCCGAATATACGCGTGTATAGGCGAAATTCTGGCTCCGAGGAGGCGGATTCTTCGCGTCTATAACAAGAGGTTTGGCCGAAAACCCTTCATCTATTCATACGGGGCCAAAATCAAAGGATTAGGCGCTGTAGGTGCCTTTATCCTGCCTTCATAACCCTTCATCGGCTTGGACATGCGCTCGGCTCCGCAATCGATGCAGGCCGGCGGCAACATGGGGGAACGATATGCGTATCAGCGACGAGCTAATGCACGTTGTCGAGGAAATCGACTCGGTGTTCGGCGACGGCTACGCAGCAAAGCATCCCGAACTAGCCGGCGCGGTCATACTGGCCGGCGCGGTGCAGAACCTTGCTAAATGGGTCAAGTACCTAGGCAACGGCGATGCGACGTCGTCGATGGGCGCTATCGAACATCTAGCAACCCACCTTGGCGAAAAGGTGGAGGAAGCAGCGAACATCATTGCCGGCGCGATGCCGTCCGCTTGAAGGACAATCCGCGCCATGCGCCGCTGTATCAAGATCGCCGACTGCCGCCGCGTCACTCTCGCCGACGTCGCACCTCGTCAGCCCGGCGTCATCCGGCTCCGTGTCGAGTGGCAGCCAGCGTCGCCCGCGCGACTGACGCCCGACGAGTGGCAGCGGTACGACGCTGTGGTCGCTGGCTTGGTCGACAGGGCTGCGCGGCGCTCGGGCGATGTGGTGCCGGCCGTGGTCATGGTCCCATGATGGCGGTCGATGCGATGCCGTCAGCGCCGTGCAGCCGTGGCGCGTGGTGCGTCTGTTCGATCCCGGCCGCTGTCTCAGGACCGGCGACGTCTTCGACGCGCTGGCGGGCCGCCGCTGCGGCGCGTAATGCGACGCCGCAATGCGCGAGGAACCTACCGGCGGGCGGGGGGAGTCAAAAGTTCACAAGGCCGCGCCGCCAACCGGCTCAGGCCCGCTTCGTGCTAAAGCGTCCCAAAAATGTTTTTTTTGTTGGCGCATTTCAATGGACGCCGCTCGTTGTCGATTGATTAGCGCGAACGGAGCGCCGCACCAGCGCCATGGAGGTTTCTTATGGATCCGACGGAGATGACTGAGGAAGAAGCCGCACTCTGGGACGGCATTATCGCTGCGGAGCCACCCGGCTGGTTCGGCGAAGCGATGAAACCGCTCCTGCTTCAATACTGCCGCCATATCACCGCGGCGCATACCACCGCGAAGCTGATCCAGGGACTTGAAGCTCGAGGAAGAAATTGGAAGGCGACCCCCGTGCCGACCCGCTATCGAGCGAACTTAATGTGCTCAATCGCCTGCTAAGGATGCAGGAACGCGAGAGCCGGGCATCGCGAGCCTGGCGACGAAAATGCGGATTACCCAGCAGGCGACGATCAATAAGCGAGGCAATCGAATAGAGCGGAAGCCGCCGTGGGAGTTTTAGGCGCGCCTTACGTTTCACTACGGCAGGCGCTGCCACGGTGCTCGCTCGGGGCGCGCAGAAGTAGGGCTATTGACGGCGTGGCCATTTCCAGCGCGGAGGCGCGTCATCGCAACAGGCGAGCTCCGCTTGTTCGGAGACGAATCTCGGCCACGGTACCCCGGACGCCGGCCAAACCCTTATCCGAACTTTTCGAACTTTTGCAGCGAGCGGATGTGATCGGGTCGCGGCGTTCCGGGATAGATCTGCGGCCAGGCAGTCCAGGAAACCTCGCCGACATACACGTCGCCTCGGGAGTCAACAGCAAGCCCGTGCGGTGCCAGAAATTTGCCGAGCTCCGTTCCTGCCGGCGTCTCGCCGAAACGACCGATCAGCTTACCCTGATGGTCAACAATGCTGACGCGCGGGCCGAGATTGGGGATATCCCGGCTGACGGCGGCAGCGGGACCGACCTCGCCGACGTAAAAGATTGGTTTATGGCCGTATGGCATGCACAGTCCGCACGGCCGGTGCAGGTTCTGCCATTGTGTCTCGAATTTCCCATTACCATCGAACACCTGCACGCGGTGGTTCTCTCGGTCGGCGACATAGACCCAGCCATCAGCATCACAGCAGATGTTATGCACAATGTTGAACTGGCCCGGATCGGTGCCGGGCTCGCCCCACGACATCAATAGCGTGCCGTCGGGCGAATATTTATGGACCCGCGAGTTGCCGTAACCATCCGAGACGTAAATCTCGCCCTTTGGCGACAGGGCCGTGTGAGTGCAGCGATGAAAGGGCTCGCCACTCATAAAGGGCGCCGGCTTACCGGGAACGCCGAGCTCCAGCAGGACTTTGCCGTCAAGCGTGACCTTGCGCACGAAATGCCCACCATCATCGGTGAGGAACATCGTGTCGTCCGGGGCGATATGCACGCCGTGTGCCCGCTGGTATCGCCCCTCGCCCCAAGAGCGCAGGAAGTTGCCCTCGCGATCGAAGATCATCATGGGATGCACACCGCGATTGAACACATAGACATTGTCGTGGCTGTCGACTCCGACGCCGCCAACCTCCTTGAACGACCAGCCATCGGGCAGCTTTGCCCACTCGGCATTGACCCGATATCGGTATTCGCCGCTTCCCACGATCATCGACATATTCCTTCTCGCGGCCGCTCCGGTTTGGCGTCAGTATAAAAGGTAAGACGCTTAAGAGACCAATGAGGAGAGCCCCGTGCGTCCGAGAGTTCTCTTCTTCCTTGCCTCTGGGCGGGGGGCTCCCTCCCGAGCGAGGCCGTGATTGACTGCGGTAGCCGTTATGCAGACGAACGCCGTCCAAAAAGGGTGAATAGATCGCCCTCACATCGGGAGGAAGCATGCCCACGCAAGATGTGGCTTCGGTGGCCCTGGCATCCGGCCCGGCAGCGGTCGGCCCGCTCGAAGCAAAGCATCTACAGTCCCGCTTTTTCCGCAATGCGGCAGACCCGGATAGGATCACGGCGACACATTGGCACATCGCCTGGGCCAATGGCCTCGGGTGGGGGTTCGATGGCATGGACGGCGCGATACTCGCGCTGGTCGCGCCCCTGCTTATGAAAGAGTTCGCCATTGATCTGAGCACCTACCGCAGCGGCGTCCAGATTGCATTGCTGATTAGCATCGTCGGGCTGTATCTCTGGCCGTGGCTAGCTGACAGATTCGGCCGCCGTAACATCCTGGCCCTCAACATCGCGGTATTCTCCTTAGCGATGCCGATGGTCGCACTGGCTCCGGCATGGGGGAGCTTTGTTGCGATCTACAGCATCGTTCGCTTTGCCCTGAACGGGGAGTGGGCCGTCGGCTCAATGCTTGTGGCGGAGACTTGGCCGTCCCGGCTGCGCGGACTTGTGCTCAGTGTCGACCGCTCGGCTTGGGGTATCGGGGCGGCGCTCGCGGGTACGATCGTTACTTTTGTTGTGACGGAGTGGGGATGGCGCGCCGCGTTTGTCGTGCCTACCATCGTTGCACTGCTCGCAGTTTATGTTCGCCTACTCTGTCCAGAGTCGCCCTACTGGGTGCGCCTGCAAGACCGAAAAGAACTCATAAAGGCGCGGCAATCGACTGGATCGCCACTGACCGCCGCCGATCGGGAGTGGATTGTCAAAACAGAACGACCGGGCTGGCGCCAGCTTTTCTTGCCTGATCTGAGACACAATACCGTGATGGCAACGTTAGTCGCGAGCTTCGCGCTCATCTCCTACAGCACTGTAGGCATGTGGATGCCGCTATTCCTCTCGCAACAGCACGGCTGGTCGACCGGCGAGTACGGCAGCTTTTACATCTGGTGGGCGCTATTCGCCACCACCGGGTTCTGGGCTGGGGGCTGGATGATCGATCGGTTCGGGAGGCGCATTGGATTTGCCATCCTGCTGATCGAGGCGGCCGTGTTCATGACGATCTGGGTATTTGCCGAAAGTAAGATCGCATTGTGGCTTCTCGGCATGGCCTGGAGTTGGGGGTTTATCGGTGTGTGGGGGCCGGTTACGACCTACACCGCCGAGATGTATCCAACACGGATCCGCGGCGTTGGGAACGGCTTTTCTTGGGCTGTGGCATTCCTGGTTGGGGCAGTGCTTTGGCCATTCGTCTCTGTCTATCTCCGTGAAACGACCGGCTCGTTTGCCGCTGCGTTCCTGCTTATCCCGGTGATCCTACTCGTATTGGCGAGTATCGTTTGGTTTTACAGCCCCGAACACGC
>JAFAOB010000462.1 GCA_019238055.1 Alphaproteobacteria bacterium | reverse complement strand
GCGCGTCGTCTCTAGCCGGAACCGTCGCAACCCCCGTGGGGTCAAGCGCAAGATGAGCAATTTCCCGATCCGCCGCAAAACCGACTGCGCCCTACCGGTGATTAACATCACCAAGGCAATTCAGATATCTAAATGAACAGTATTGATTTTAGCGGCGCTTTTATCCCGGCGCGGTCGGCAAGCCGGCGCGCAACATCGACGAATTTCTCGGTCGCCGCTCGCAACTGCCAGTCGAGCGAGCCAATCGGATTCCGGCGAAAATAGTATCGCCGAAAAGCGCGCCATTCAACCCGTGTGTAGACTTTCGCGTTCCGCCAAGCTTGCAGACGAGCGGCGTGAAGTACGGGTAAAGTGTCGTGTTGTGCAGCTCGGTCTTCATGAAATTGCCGATCATCATATCGTCGAAGTAGCCGTGCTTAACCACCTCGCACAGCGAATGGCGCGGTGCGTAAAAGCCGATACCACGCAACCGGCTTTGGTCCTTATGTTTAGATGAGGGATTGATCCAGAGTCGACGCTGCTCTCCACCGACCGTAAAATCCAAGTAATCGAGGTATCGGTGGATCGTTTCGAATTGACGGAAGAAGTCGAACAGCTCGGTCCACTCGGTTTCGTTCAGTCGCTCATCATAGTTGTCAATCCCAGTTCGGTTGGTGACTTGACCAAAGTCGGAGGCTTGGCTCGGATGCTTTCGGGTTGCCTCCCCGGATTGCAAGTCGACAATAACAAAGGGTTCAAGAACGCGAACCTCTGGCCGTGTCCAATGTCGCTCGATGTCAGCCCAGGTGATGCGGTAGGGGTTGGCCCAGGCGCTATCGCTGCGGATGTAAGTGTGCTGCGAAGATGAGCAGACGTAGGTGCCGATCCCTAAACGATCGATTTGGCGGGCGAGCGCCCACACTGTACCCGGCTTATAATGCTCGGCAGGCTCGGTAATGCGCCGGCCCTCATGATCGACGAAATTGAGCATATCGGCGTCGGTCGCGCAGAGTGCGGCGGCATAGGTCTTCTTTCGGTCGTAGCGCCGCACCAGCTTGCGGACGAACCGCCGGTCGCCCAAGAGGGGCGAGTCGTTCAGGTTGAGGATCAGACAATCGCCCGCCTCGACCACCAAGATCGCATCCTGATTTTCATTATCGAGCGAGAGGCAGCGCAGCCGCGGCGATAGCTGGCGCCATTCGCGGTAGGGCATCACCTCGACCGGGAAGCCTTGGCCCCTGACAAACTCGGCGATTTCGCCGGTATAGTGCTCCGGCAGCAGGAACTTGGTCTCGCGCGACAACAGCGCCAGCGATTCGCCATGCAGATGATCGGGATGCCCGTGTGAGATCCAGACATAGCCCGCCCGCCGAACCGCATCGAACTCCGCCGGTGTGAGCGGACGATCGAGGCCCCAGCTCCCGAAATAGCAAGTTCCGATCAACCATGGATCCGTTGCCAGCACCGGGCGCTGGTCGTCGTAAAACACGAGCGTTGCATTGCCGAGCGTCTCGAATCCTAAATTCATCAGCTCCGCTCCTCATCGACTATACCGACCCGCTATTCTCCCCGCCAATTCTTTACAGTAATGATACGCGCAGCTGCACCCATTCTCTACACGGCTTACGCTCTTGAGACGAGCTTGACGGGACGAGTGTAGTTCCTATTGGGAAAGGAGAGCACGGTCTCTTTCGGGCAGCGTACCGAGCGTCGAGGCCCACTTCTATTGGCACCGGCGAACCCTCTCCGGGGGTTAACGTCCGACCGTGACCAACCGGTTTTGTGCCAGGCCAGCTGGAAAAACATGCACGGCGAGCAACACAACAATTATGATCGACAAACTGTGGTCAGCCTTGGGGAGTGTGCCGATGTCTCAACACCATGTCTTGCGGGCCAGCCCCGAGACGGTTCATTGGGGATTTTTCGATTCCGGACTGCAGCCGGTGCTGACCGTCGCATCCGGCGATACGGTAACGCTCGACAGCGTTTCAGGCGGACCCGATATTCTGCCGACGAATGGCCGCTTCGACATCCTGCCCGAACATCGCGCGATCCATGGCGCGGTCGAACCGCGGCTCGGCGCTCACATTCTGACCGGGCCGATTGCGGTCGAAGGGGCGAAACCCGGCGACGCGCTTGCCATCGAAATCCTGTCGATCGATTGCCGACAGAATTGGGGCTATACCCGCATCCGCCCGCTGTCGGGCACCCTGCCCGAGGATTTTCCGGTGCGCCGTACCTGGCATACCGCGATTGACCGCCAGCGCGGTATCGCGACCGTCCCGTGGGGAGCCGAGATCGAATTGGCGCCGTTTTTCGGGGTCATGGGGGTGGCGCCGCCGCCGGCCTATGGCGCCGTGACCTCGGTGGTGCCGCGCGAATTCGGCGGCAATATGGACCTAAAGGAGCTGGTTGCCGGAACAACCCTGTATTTGCCCATATGGTCCGAAGGCGGGCTGTTTTCGGCCGGCGACGGTCACGGGGTGCAGGGCGACGGCGAGGTCTGCGTGACAGCGCTCGAAACCGCCTTGACCGGGACCTTCCGGCTGACCTTGCACAAAGGTATCGGGATAGACTTGCCGCGCGCCGAGACACCGACGCATCTGATCACGATGGGCTTTAACGAAGACCTCGACGACGCAGCCAAGACCGCGTTGCGCCAAATGATCACATTGATCGGCGAGCGAATGGGGCTCGGGCGGGAAGACGCCTACATGTTCTGCAGTCTCGCCGTCGATATGCGCGTGACACAGCTGGTCGACGGCAACAAGGGCATCCACGCGATGCTGCCCAAGCGTTATCTCAACAGCGAGCGGCGCGCGAATTAGAAAGCAATCGCCGGATAGAGCCGGTGCGTTTGGCACGCCATCTTCTGCCCAACTTGTCAATGGGCAGGAGCGGATGATGCTCGACGTGGAGAAATGCTGGGCGGTGATCGAGAGTCGCGACGCCGCCGCCGACGGGAAATTCTTTTATGGTGTCGTGACCACTGGTGTTTATTGCCGCCCCGGTTGCCCCTCGCGACGGCCATTGCGCGCCAACACGGTGTTTTTCGAGACGATTGCGGCGGCGGAAGCGGCAGGGCTGCGCGCGTGCAAGCGGTGCCGCCCGGCCGATCCGTCCGCGGCGTCGCGGCATATCGCGGCGGTCGAAAAGGCGTGCGCGCTGTTGCGCACCAGCGAGACGATGCCGAGCCTCGCCGAACTCGCCGGGGCTGCCGCGATCAGCCGATATCATTTTCACCGACTGTTCAAGCAGATCACCGGCGCCACACCGCGCGATTACGCCCGCACCCATCGCCTCGGAGCCTTGGCGCAAAGGCTCGATGCCGGTGAAAAGGTCACGCAGGCAATTTACGCTTCGGGCTTTGGCTCGAGTTCGCGCGCCTATGAGGTGGCATCGGAAGCCCTCGGCATGACCCCGGCGGTGCGGCGCAAGGGCGGCGAAGGCGAGACGATCCGGTTTGTGACGGTGACGACGCCGCTTGGCTGGGCGCTCGTCGCCGCGACTTGGCGTGGGGTGTGCCTGACCGCTCTTGGCGACGACCGCGAACGGCTCGCCGCCGCGGTACGGGAGCGCTTTCCCGCTGCTGAAGTCGTTGCCGAGGATCCGGGGCTTCGCGATTGGGCCGAGCGGATTGTACGGTTCATTACCGCACCGTCGCACACGCTCGACTTGCCGCTCGATATTCGCGGCACGGCGTTTCAGGCGCGGGTGTGGCGGGCGCTGCAAAAGATCCCGCTCGGCCAGACTGCGACCTATAGCGAGATTGCCCTAGTCTTGGGTCAACCGCGGGCGGTGCGCGCGGTGGCGCGAGCCTGTGCCGCGAACGACTTGGCGTTGGTAGTGCCGTGCCATCGAGTGATCCGCGAGGACGGCGATCTTGCCGGTTATCGCTGGGGGATCGAGCGCAAGCGCGCCCTTCTGGCCCGTGAGCGCGCAGCGGCGAACGATGACGCCGCCTGATCCCGATATATCGGTGACCGAGCGCGCCGCCGCTGCCGATTGGCCGGCAGTCGCGGCGGCCCTCGACCAGCAGGGCTATGCGACCGTGCCGCTGCTGACAGTTGCGGAATGCCGGGCGCTCACCGCACTTTACAATAACGAGGACGCGTTTCGCCGTCGCATCATCATGCAGCATCACGCTTATGGCAGCGGTGAGTACAAATATTTCCGCTACCCGCTGCCGGAGCTGATCGCCGAGTTGCGTTGCGCGATCTATCCGCATTTGGCGGAAATAGCCAATCGATGGCATCAGCAGCTGCGCGAAGCAGAACGTTTCCCGCTCATGCTGGAAGACTACCTCGGGCTGTGCCATCGCGCAGGACAGGAACGCCCGACGCCGTTGATGCTGAAATACGGACCCGGCGACTACAACCGGCTGCATCAAGATCTCTACGGCGCCTTGGTGTTCCCGTTGCAGTTGACTGTGCTGCTCAGCGAGCCTCGGCAGGATTTCCGGGGTGGCGAGTTTCTGCTGGTTGAGCAGCGGGCACGCATGCAGTCGCGCGGCGAAGTCGTGCCATTGCAGCAGGGGACAGCAGTCATTTTCCCGGTGCACCATCGGCCGGTCGAGGGCACCCGCGGTTTTTTACGCGTGACGATGCGGCACGGCGTCAGCCGAGTGCGGACCGGGGAACGTTACACCTTGGGTATCATCTTCCACGACGCCACCTGAGCGGCACCTCGTCATTCCGGGGCCGGCATAGTCGGCTTGCGACCCTTTGCGATCATTCGCACCGGAATTCTGCACCGGCCAACCCGTTGAATTCCCTAATAACGGTCAGTCGTGCGAAATTCTTGTAGACTGTGTGAAAACTCGCCGTTACCCCGCCGCAAAGCAAAAATGTGTCGTTAATAAAGCAGAATACATAATAATGATGCGTTTAATCCTTTGTCACCGTTCTGATATTGCGTCGACTGGTGCTGCATCCGAGTTTTCACACAGTCTGCTTGATTTATGCAATGCGGCCCGTCGTCGGGCCGATGCCGCGTAAGGGGCCATGACGGATAAAATACTCTCATTCCACGTTCGTGCCTGATCTTACTCCCTTGAAGGTTTATGGCTGGATCAGCATATGGTAAGTGTCCGGACACTTCTTTCTATTGGCAGCACACAACTTTCAAGGGAAGTTACCAACATGACGACCGACAAGAAACCCGCCTCGGATGCCAGCCGCATCCTCCGAAACCCGAAGTCCACAAAAAAGGAAAAGGAAGTCGCAGCCTCGGACCTCTCACAACGCCGAGGCGCAGGCAAAAAGAAGAAAAGATAGTTATCCACCCACAGCGTGCGGTGGGCGAGGGGTCGGACGGGTTGAACAACCTTCCGGCCTTTTTCCTTCTGTTCAATGCATTCGCGGGCGCTTGAAAGGATGATTACCAAGATACAGGCGGCAAAGCAGCAACTGGATACGGCCATACGACTTCTGTTCGAGAATATTGACCATCTGTCAGCGTACACCCTTGCTGC
>JAFAOB010000441.1 GCA_019238055.1 Alphaproteobacteria bacterium | reverse complement strand
AGTTGACGCCTGGGCCGCACCACCTGCCGCGTCAATCGCCTTTCGAGTTTCGGTCCGGCAATACCGGTCCAACCCGGATGATGCCTCATTATAAATAGGCTGCCGCGTTATCGGATACCGCGGCGCCAGCGCTCGACAGTTCGTGCGATTGGCGAACCGTCGCTGTCCGTCGACCAGGCGCTCGCAAACGAGGCTGTGGCACTCTTTGGGCGCTGTCCCTCCGGCGGTAAATTGAATCGGATGCGCATCGGCATCGACATGCCTTCGCCAACCGCGATGGCTTCGCCATTGCGCAATGCCGGCAAGAAATTCATCAACCCGTGTGACGCTTCGGGGACCGCGCCGCGCACGATCTCCTGGTCTTCCTGTCCGGTCATGCGGAAGGCAAATATCGTGTTGCACTCTGACAACAGCCCGGGGGCTAAATCTGACGGCCGCTGGGTGACAACACACAGCGACACGCCGTATTTGCGGCCTTCTTTGGCGATCCGGAACAGGGCTCGCTTGGCCGCCTCGCAACCCAGTTGCGTGTCACGCGGCGCGTAGCGATGGGCCTCCTCGCAAATGATTGTGATCGGGACCGGTGTTTCGGCCCATAAAGCAAAATCAAAGGTCAGCCGGCATAAAACCGAGACCGTTACGTTTACGATTTCCGACGGAATTCCGGAAAGATCGAGTATTGTGACCGGCTTTCCGCTCACCGGAACCCGAAACAACTCGGCAAGAATATCGGTCAGCTCGTCGCGCACGCTCAATCGGCCGCCAAAGACAAACCCGTAGCGAGCATCGTTCTGCAGCGCGAGAATTCGTCCCTTGACGCTTTGATAGGCGCCGATGCTTTCGGGGCGATCGAGACTGCCCATCGCGACATCGAGGAACCGCAGCACGTCCGAGATCCGATAAGGCGCCGGTGTATCCACAGTCCCGGAATGATCGAGGCCCGCTTTGGCAAAATACGATTGTTTGGCCGCCAGTACCGCTTCGCCGAGTACCTTGACTTGCTCGGAACCTTTCCAATTCGATGCCGGTCCGACCACGATTTCGGCAAACTCTTCGAAGTTGAACAGCCAGTAAGGCAAATGCAACCCGTTGCCCGGAGACAGCACCACCGCGCGATCACCAAAGACTCTCGCATATTCATTATGCGGGTCGAGCATGATCACGTGAGCATTTGGGGCTTGCTCGATGACACCGCGCAAGATCGTGGCAACACCGCAGGATTTTCCGGATCCCGTGGTACCGACAATGCTGAAGTGCTTGCCGAATAGCTCGTCGATCAACACATCGGCCGGGATAGCGCTGTCCTGGTAGATTTTGCCGACGCAAACAGTTGCAGTCTTGGGGCGCGCATAGACTTGTGCAAGGTCGGAAGCCGAGGCGAGATAGACCGGTTCGTCGAGCGCCGGATAAGCCGACACGCCGCGCTCGAATGAACCCGGGCCGCCATTGTCGTCTCGTATTTCGCCAACGAATTCGATCTCGACCAGCTTCAAATCCTTGTTGGACGGGGCCAAGCTGGGCAATGGCACCCTGAGGCCGGTGACCATGCCGTACACCGTCGAGACGCGCGTGTGCATTCGGACCAGTGCCCCCATTTGCAGCAGAAAGGCACCGGCCGAATTTGCACCCGCCTCACGCTGTTCGAGCAGCGCGACCGCTTGAGAAGCCGATACCGCAATGATGCGTCCTAAATGATGTAGATCGCCGCACCGGGGACTATCGCTGCCATCCATGGCGTGGTCTCCTGTTGCGAGGCCGTTAACAGCTGCCAAACTGCTCGGCAGCCCTCCGGTTTTCAGCAGGTGGCGGTTGGCGCCGCGCAATGAACGCGATCGCGCGGCAAGCGCAGGAACGCGGTTGTCCCGGCACCGGGTTTGCTGTTGAGCACGAGTTCACCGCCGTGCAGTCGGATCAGCCCGCGTGCGATTGGCAGACCGAGACCGGTGCCGTCGTTCTCCCGGGTCAAGTAATCTTCCACTTGTTCAAAGGGTTCGAGCACTTTTTCGAGTTGGTCAGGTGGTATTCCGATCCCTGTATCCGCGATCGAAATTACCAGATCCCTGTTGTTCATTACCGTCGAGCTTATCGTTATTCTGCCATGCTGATCTGTAAATTTAATGCTATTAGACAACAGGTTCAACAATATCTGTTTAAATTTGAGGTAATCGACATAGATTTGTAATGATGGGCCCGTAAAGGCATATTCAACTTCGATAAGTTTTTTCTGATAGGAGGGGCGTATCGTATTTATTACCGCATCGATGATTTGATCCAGACTGACAAGCTCTGCCTGCAACTCGACCTTTCCCGCTTCGATTCGCGCTATGTCGAGAATATCGGCAATTATCGTTAACAGATGGATCCCTGCCTCATGAATATACTTCCCGTATTCGGGATAACATTCCTGGTTCTTGATATTGTCTAGCTTGATAATTTCTGAGAATCCGATAATGGCATTGAGGGGTGTGCGCAACTCATGGGCCATGTTCGCTAGGAATCTGCTCTTTGCGTTATCGGCCGCCTGTGCTTTCAACATCGCTTCATTGGCGATGCTCGCGGCCTTCTCGGCTTGCTGTTTTGCTTCGAGCAGTGCCAGCCCGTAGTAGCGGTGTTCGAGCAGGATTCCGAGCCGAGAACAATAGTTTTCAAGCAGACTGTCTGATTGACCCCTGGTGAGCCCTGCCATCTACACCGTACTCCACCGTAGTTGGGGCAGTTTCGATCGAACTTGCTAAAGACATGCTAATCACGTTGGCATATGGGAGACGGTTGCCGTCGCTGCGCCGTGCCGAAGCGAAGATACGCCGCGCTGCTCCAGTTAAATTGCGGCGACTGCGGGCACTGAAGGGGATTCCAAACAAAGTGCTCGATCTGACCTCGGCACCGCCCTGCCCTCCATCTCGAGCCGGGGCGGCATCGTGTGTCCGGCGCCGAGGACCAGCCAGAGTTTTACTGTTGCGGGTAATACCCCGTGTTGCCGTGCCGAGCAGTCAATAGCAGGGATCAGCAGTGGGGAGGGTAGCTGGCGAGACCTCCCCGGTCAGAGGCGACGCGATCAGCCCGCCGACCTTGAGCCAGCAACAGCTATGCGGCAGTGGCAACCTTTTTACCGACGATCCGATCGTAGTCTTCCCACATCAGCCTGCAGATGGTGCTGGGAGTGAAGCGGTAATGGCCACGCTCGCCGATGACCTCCCCAACCGGCGTCACCTCGGCGGCGGAGCCGGTCAAAAACACCTCGTCGGCCTTGGCCAATTCGTCGGGCATGATGGCGCGCTCGACCACCCTGATCCCGCGTTTTTTGGCGAGATCGATCACGGTCTGGCGTGTCAGGCCATTCAGAAAGCAGTCGGGGGTTGGTGTGTGCAGTTCCCCGTTGAAGACGAGGAAAATGTTGGCGCCGGTGCCCTCGGCAAGCTGACCACGCCAATCAAGCATCAATGCGTCGTCGCAGCCTGCGGCCTCGGCGTCGTGCTTCGACATCGTGCAGATCATATACAGTCCCGCCGCCTTGGCCTGGGTCGGCGCGGTATGAGGCGCGGGACGCGCCCATGGCGCCCATTTCATGCGGATCCCTTTGGCTCGAGCCTCGGGCGAGAAATAAGCGGGCCAATCCCAAGCTGCGATCGCCAAGTGGATCTTTGTCGCCTGCGCCGAGACGCCCATCTGCTCGGCGCCGCGCCAGGCGATCGGCCGGACATAACCATCAACGATGTTGTTCGAAGTAATGACTTGCTGCGTCGCCTGCGCCAAATCGTCCATGCTCGCTGGAATCTCAAAACCCAGGATCTTGGCGGAGTTGCGCAAGCGTTCATTGTGGTCGTCAAGGCGGAAGACAGTGCCGTTGTAGACACGCTCGCCTTCGAAGACGCAGCTTGCATAATGCAGCCCATGGCTAAGCACGTGCAGCTGCGCCTCGCGCCAGGGAATAAGGCGGCCATCATACCAGATGAAGCCGTCGCGTTCGTCAAAGGGAATAAGGGACATGCGCGTTTCCTCGCACCGAGATCAAGGCCGGCCCGGTCCGATAGGCCGGTGAAAGGCCTAGAGCGTATACTCAGTGGACGCCCGGATTATAAGCAAGGTTGCGAGATAAGTCAATATGCCTGACATAAAACGACGCGTCGAGCCGTTTTCAGCCGACGAGGACGAGGTCAGGGAGGGAATCGAACTGCTGTTTTTCGCCTATCGCGACTTTATCGCTGAGCCCGATGCGATTCTGGCACAGTATGGTTTTGGCCGAGCGCATCACCGGGTGATTCATTTTGTTGGGCGCCACCCGCAAATCACGGTCAGTGAATTGCTCGGAATTCTGCAGATCACAAAGCAGAGCCTAAGCCGGGTCCTTAGCGAACTGGTGCAGCAGGGGTTCATTGTTCAGCACCCGGGTTCCCAGGATCGTCGCCAGCGTCTGCTCGAGCTGACGGCCGCGGGCCGCGCTCTTGAGCGAGAGGTCTCGGCGCCGCAACGTGCACGGGTCGCCGAGGCTTATCGTCTTGCGGGTGGTGCGGCTGTAGAAGGCTTTCGCAGAGTGCTGCTGTCGATCATCGCCAATCCCGACGACCGCCGTCGCTTTGAGCGTGGCCTAGGCGGCAAGCGCTAGGGCAGACGGCCGGATCGCAGTCCTATACAGTCCTATAATGAATATGTGATGAGCGACCTCGAACCCCACCTTTTGGTCGTGGACGACGATACGCGCCTGCGCGAATTGTTGCGCCGCTATCTCTGCGAAAACGGGTTCCGCATCACCACGGCCGCAGATGTTGCCGAGGCGCGCAGACATCTCGCAAGTTTTGCGTTCGACCTTATCGTGCTCGATGTGATGTTGCCGGGCGAAAGCGGACTCGATCTGACACGCGACCTGCAGCGTGAACGCCGGATGCCCGTGCTGCTGCTGACGGCAATGGCCGAGCCGGAGGACCGCGTCAACGGTCTCGAGCAGGGAGCCGATGATTACCTGTCAAAGCCGTTTGAGCCGCGCGAACTGGTGCTGCGGATACGTAATCTGTTGCAGAGGCGGCCAACGATCGAAGCGCCGAAGCGTGAAATCAGCTTCGGCGGCTGCCGTTTTGATCTTGCCCGCAGCGAGCTGTTCCGCGGGAGTGAACCGATCCACCTGACCGCCGCGGAAACCGCGCTTTTAACGGGACTGGCGGAACGCGCGGGCGCGGCTGTCTCGCGCGAGGAGCTGTCGCTTTCAGCGCAGTTTAGCGGCAACGTGCGCAATGTGGACGTTCAGATGACACGATTGCGCCGCAAGATCGAGCGCGATCCGCGCTTTCCGCGCTATCTGCAAACCGTTCGCGGCACCGGTTATGTTCTCAAGCCTGACTGACGAACTGCCCGCACCGGCGAGGATAGAGCCGCCGGACGAGGCCGACACCGAAGCTTGGCGCCAACGCGATATCCGCCCGCGCGGGCGGATCAAGCAGATGCTGCCGCAGACGATGTTCGGCCGCTCGCTGCTGATCGTCGTAATGCCTCTGCTTCTGCTTCAGGCGATCGCCACTTGGATATTTTACGACCGTCATTGGGCGGCCATATCGTGGCGGCTTTCGAGCGGGGTTATCGGCGATGTCGGGCTGATGATCGAAGTGCTCGATCATGCCGGTTCGGAAGCCGCCGCCGCCCGGGTGCTGGCGCGGGCTGGGGCGCTGACCGGTCTCCATTTCACGCTCGTGCGCGGCGCGCACCTACCCGCTCCCGCGCCACCCGCCAACACGCTTGTCGCGAACCAGTTGACTCAGGCGATGCAAGGTCGAGTGGATCTGCCGTGGCGTATTACCGGATTTGACGATCCGGACGGGCTGCGAATAGAGGTCCAGCTGCACCGCGGCGTTCTCATCGCCGAGGTGCCGTGGAGCATGCTGTACAGTTATACAAATTACATTTTTGTCATGTGGATGGTCGGCTCGTCGCTGATTTTGTTAGCCATCGCGATCGTGTTTTTGCGCAATCAGGTCAAATCATTGCGACGGCTGGCGGCGGCCGCCGACAGTTTTGGTAAGGGCCGCTACGTCCCGTTTTTCAAGATCGAAGGTGCCATCGAAATCCGGCAGGCGGCAGTCGCTTTCATGACGATGCGCGACCGCATCCAGCGCCAGATCCGACAGCGCACTCAAATGCTGGCGGGCGTGTCACATGATCTGCGCACGCCGCTAACCCGCATGAAGCTTGCCCTGGAAATCCTGGGCGACGATCCGGTGGTTGAGGAATTGAAATCCGATGTCGCCGAGATGGAACATATGGTTCTCGATTATCTCGACTTTGCCCGCGGCGAAGGCAGCGAGGCACCGGTTGAGACCGATGTGTCGTTATTGCTGGAGGATATCGCCGCCGCGATGCGGCGAGACGGAGCACAGCTCTCTCTTGCCGTGCCGGCAGAATATCTGCTGCCGGTTCGGCCCAACGCGCTCAGGCGGTGTCTGGTGAATCTCGTCAACAACGCTCAACGCTATGGCAGCCATGTCTGGTTGACGGCGGTCGAAGGTGACGATGGCCTCGACATTCTCGTCGATGATGACGGACCCGGGATTGCGCCGGCCGACCGCGACCGTGTCTTTCGTGCATTCGTACGGCTCGATCCGTCGCGCAACCCGTCAACCGGCGGGGTCGGGCTCGGGCTGACGATCGCGCGCGATGTGGCGCGCGGTCACGGGGGAGATGTTTGGTTGGAGACGTCCCCTTACGGGGGGTTGCGCGTCCGCCTTCACCTGCCGCGGTAAATCTCGGGAAACACGCAGCCGCAAAATCAAAGGCCGCCCGCGGCGCGGTACGGCCTTCAACACCGATAACAAATATGGATTAGCGGACAGCGTGCTGCTTTGCCATATCGCGCAGTTCGTCGAGGCTTTCGCTGGCGCGTCTGCGCAACACATCTGTGGCCTCTGTTCCGGCCTTGGCGGCCAACTCGGTGATCTCGCGACCGTGGGTGACGGTCTTGTCCAGCATCTGCTTGGCGTACTCGGTGTTTTTGGCGATCCGATCTTCGGCTGAAACGGGCTGAGCCAGCTCGCGGAACAGTGTCGAAACGTCTTCGAGCGCTTGGCGGGCGATTTCGATCTGGCGCCGTGCCACCGCCTGCACACCTTCGACCGCGAGCTGATTGGCCTGACTCAATGCCTCGATGTTGCGGCGCTGACAAGCCATCAGTGCCTCGACATCGAATGGGCGAAAGCGAAAATCGGTCATGATCTTGGTGACATCAAAGTCAAAAAAACTCGGGCGGGCTTCAGCCATGGTTGAGTTCCGTTTGGGAAGTTAGGTTATTGTGCGGTGCACAACGCCCAAAATAGCGGCAGGGCATGTTCACGTCAAGAGCAGCTTTTGCTATGCAGCAAATTCAGGCGGTGCCGAGAGCCCCATTCCCCGCCGGCAAGGCTCTGGGCGTCAACCATCGTTCGACCCGGCGGAGACGCGCATCAAGGGCGGCCATGGTCTGCCCGAGATCGGGTGAATCGTCACGCAGCCATACCCGCATCGCAGCTAAATATGCAGCAATAGTTAACTGAACTGCAAGACCGCCGCGCGCCCCATAAGCCGCGATGTTCGCTGCTTCGTGCATCCATCGCATCGATCGCAGCAGCGATGAACCCGCGATCAGCATTGCGGCCGGATCCAAAGGCAGATCACGGCGCAATCCCTCGATGGCGGTCTTGTAAGGTCGAAGCGCGTCAAATCGCCGCATCAGCAGGTCAAACAGACGATCGCGCGGTCGCTCGTCTTCTTCGGGAGGAGGCGGCTCGGCGAGAACTGCTTCGTCGATGCGGCGCAAAAACGCGCAAAGGATTGCCTGCTTCGAATGGAAATTGCGATAGACGCGCAGGATCGGCAGACCCGCGGCCGCCGCAATTGATGCAAGCGACAGCTGCCTCCACCCCTCAATCGGGATGCGCGCCAAGGCAGCATCGATGATCCGGTCAGCCTCGCTCACCGCACTTGCGGCTTCGGCGTCACTCGACGCGGCGGCACCGCCTCGGCGGCTCCTGGCCACGGCTCAGCTCGCCAGATCGCGCGAGCGCGCGGCAGCCGCAGCGACGGCTCGTTTGATCAGCGTCACAAGCGCGTCATTTGCCATCAATATGTCGAGCGCGGCACGGGTTGTACCACCCGGGCTCGTCACGTTCTCGCGCAGCTGCGCCGGGCTCTCGGGCGAAAGGCGAGCGAGTTCGCCTGCACCGGCAACCGTGCTGCACGCCAACTGCAGGCCGAGGTCAGGCGGCAAGCCCGACGCCACGGCTGCCTGCGCCAGCGCCTCAATCAGCAGGAACACATAGGCTGGGCCGCTGCCGGAAACCGCCGTGACGGCATCGAGCAGCGCCTCGTCCTCGACCCAGGCGCTCTCGCCGACCGCCGCGAGCAATTGCTCGCAAAGGTGACGCTGCTCGGCGGTTACCCGCTCGTTGGCGCAGGCCACGGTGATGCCGCGACCGATCGCCGCCGGCGTGTTGGGCATCGTGCGCACCAAAGACGCCGCACCCAGGCGCCGGGTAATACCGGCAATGGTCTTCCCGGCGACGATCGAAACGAACAGGGTCCGTGGGGTGGCCCAGCGGCGATAATCCGGCAGAACGTCGTCGATAATCTGCGGTTTGACCGCAAAGACGATCGCGGCCGGGGTTAAAGCCTGCGTCAGTTCTTGCGGCGAGCGATACCATGACGTGCCGACGGCGTCCGCCAAATCCGCCGGGCGACCTTGCGGTTCGACGACAACAAAGCGGGAGGCGGCCTGTTTGGCGATCCATCCGCGCAACAGTGCCGACCCCATTTTGCCGCAGCCGGCAAGAAGCAGCGTCGATGCCGCCGCGCGGTCTTCTCCCGTCATTATGCGACGCCGTTGCTTAGGCTTCCCCGACCGGGTCGATCATCGCGGCCGCGATCGCTTCGAGCGGACGCTTGCCGCCCCACAGCACGAGTTGAAAGGCCGGGTAAAACCGCTCGCATTCCGACAGCGCGATATCGACGAGATCTTCGACCTGCTCGGCGCTGCCCGCGCCGATGCCCCGCAACAGCGCCGCGTGGCGAAATGCTGGGGAATTGTCTTCGGTCGACAGGTCGAAATGGCCAAGCCACAGCTTTTCGTTGGCGAGCGCCAACAGCTCATAAACGGCGGCACGCCGACCTTTGGGCACCTTCATATCGAAGGTGCACGAGAAATGCATCGCGAAGAGTTCCTCTTGCCACACGAAATACAGCCGATAGTCACACCAGCGACCTGAAATCTCGACGACCAGTTCCTCTTCGCTGGCGCGGTCATGAGCCCAATCATTGGCATTGACGATCTCTTCGACGAGATCGATCGGATTGCCAAAAACAGCCGTTGGTTCCGAGGTGACAACCGAGGTCATCAAAACGCTCCTCCGCGGGGCGATAAAGATACTTCAGAGCGAAGTATCGGAGATCGGCGGTTCGAACAACGCGGGGTCGGTCGCGGCAGCACTGGCTGGGGCTCCGGCATCCCGCAAGGCGGTAACGAGAACCTTGAGTTCGGCGACCCGCTTGGCCATGTCTTCCTGCTCCGCGCGGGCTTTTGCCGCCATCGCTTTTACCGCCTCAAACTCGTCCCGGGTCACCAAATCCATCCCGGACAGCACCCGCTCGAGCTGGTCGCGCAGCCGCGATTCGACCTCGCTCCTTACTCCCGAAAGCGTCCCGACCGCGCCCGCTGCAACACGGGCGAGATCGTCAAAAAACCGGTTTTGGCTCTGCATCGCATCTTCTCCGCGCCGTCCCCGCCGCGCCGCTGTGATCGACCGCCAGCATCGACCAGCATCTAAAGGTGCGCTAACATAGAGCGCATATGTAGGAAAGGCTTTTTCCTCTCGCCAGCCGCCAAATTAGGCGCGTAAACCGCGAATATCGGGACGAGCCCACCAACAAGATGATGTTGCTTTTGCAAACGCGACCGTCAGTTTCTGCCGCAGGTCCTGCGGGTCTCAAACGGCTCGGGGCCCACAATCGCGATTGACCCGATCTCGGCACCGGCCCAATTCGCCAGGGTTTCAGGGTCGAATGCAATCGCAACCCGGTTTTCCGATCAGCCCTCGGCGGAGGCGGCGAGGATCAGGCTGAGTTGAGACAGCGGCCGCCCGGTTTCGGCTGCCCAGGAATTGAAGCAGCCTTGCACCGCCTGGCGCTCCTTGCGGTTCTTGGGAGCCGCTGCGGCGGCGCCCC
>JAFAOB010000287.1 GCA_019238055.1 Alphaproteobacteria bacterium | reverse complement strand
ACCTTTTCAGACGGGCTTTGAGCCATTCCCAAGGACGATCCGAGCGGCCGGTAAGCCGGCCGCTCGGTATTCAACGTCGTACGCGAGGGTTTCGGTGACTGGCGGAATCTCAGCTTGAGACCGTGCACGCACTGTATGTGTTCGAGTATTCCAACTGGATCGTGTAGTCGACGCTGTTTACGGGGAAGGTGAAAAGGACGAAGTTGCAGATATCGCCAATCTCCGCACTGGCAGTGTTGTTGAAGAGGACGCCATACCAAGCATCCAATGCCGGGTCGGTGATCAGTTCAAAGGTCTCGTGCGACAGAACATTGGCGGTTGCATTGATGATGTTGCTGCCGTTTCCATAGCATCCGTTGACCGTCTGATACGGTTCTACTGTGAAAAAGACCGGTGCGCCTCCAATTGTTGTATAAGTGTGATAGCCACAGAAGGTGAAGCTCCCATGCTTGCCATCGGGTGAATAGCAGTTTACCCCATCCGCCATGCAGGTATCGATACCCTGGTTGAGGAAGATGTGGTAAAATACCCCTGCGCCTCCATGTTGCCCAAGAGCATTGTAGCAAGCGTTCATCCAGGCGACGATATCGCTGTATGCGAGATAGGAGCCGACGGCCGAGTTGTTGTAGCACCAAGTCCCCGAGGGCGGGTATTTACCGGTTGGTGAACCGCCGACATACTGGCTTGCCAAGGCGATAAAGCTGCTGTTATCGAGATTGTATTCGAACGTCGACGGATTACCCCAGCACGAGCCGTTGCTCGCGGCACAACCAAGATAGATGTTATACTGGGTTGCTCCGCTAATTGTCGCGCCGCCGTGGTATTGGAGTTGAAATGGATAGTAATAAGGTGTCGGCGTCGCGGGTGCCACAGTCGGCGCTTCTTCCTCAGGTGCATTGGCGGCGTTGCCCATGGCAGTTTCGTGGGCGCTGATATTAAACTGCGCGGCTAGGTCCGGCGCAGTATTTTTTCCAGATATAGCTGGGAGAATTTTCCAGATATAGCTGGGAGAAGATGCGCCGGAGCAGGAGCTACCCCAGTAGCGGCCAGGGCTGTAGCCGGGCTGACGGCAGCACCGACCCCTCCTGCCTGGGCAGCAGTGCCGATCACAGCCACGGTAAAAAAGCTCACAGCCGCCAAGATTGATACGAAGGGTCGTGGAAAAGTATGCTGAGGGTTGACCTTTCTCTCCGGTTCTCCACACTCGGGATCAAATGATGCATGATTTGATGTCAGTGGGGCGCTTGTCCAGACTTCTTCTCTCACCCCGCTCAGTCTTACATCACCAAGCATGTCGGCAGTGCCGAACGCCGCATTCTTATTCGTACTCATTAGCGTCTCCCGTAATCTACGATAGAGGTTCGCCTCGACGGTGTTATGACGGGGCATCGAGGACGCGCGCAGGATTCATCAAACAGTGGAGACAGTATGTGAGCTAGATCACGTAGAAGGAAAAATCGATTGCCATTGGCGGGAAGTCAGCAAAGTGGGATTGTTGAGCGATGCGAAAACCCATTATGCTTCCCTCGAAAGTGTGCGACTCCTTGCCGGAGTTGCCCGCCCAATCTTCGGGATAGGCGCCAAGCCGGACTTGGCGACTATACTCATTCCCAATAATTTCTGTAACGGTTGCCAATTATAACGCATTGTTTTCAATACGTTTTGAGATACAGCGTGCGGAAATTATTGGGAATCACTATAAATGAGGAATATGACCAGTAAGCGTGAGATGGGTTGAGCATAGCGAAACCCATCAATTTTTTAGCGAGCGGCGCGTCACCGTAAACCGCTGGGCCGCGCGCCGGATGCTGTGGTGAAACGAGGAATACGGCCGATCCCGTAGCTCCGGGCGTCAGGTTGTCGTTTTTGATGTTTTACCGAGGGCGGTGGTTCGATGGGTTTCGCTGCGCTCAACCTATCCTACATGCTATCGCTGACCATCTCATTGGTCAGAAGCCGCCATGAAAACAGTGAGTCTCGCCGAGGCGAAGGCCCATTTGAGCGAACTGGTCGAACGTGCCGCGGCTGGCCAGGCGGTATGCATAACCCGTCGCGGTAAGGCTCTGGCGCAAATTACCGCCATTGACAGGCCGAGGAAGCAAATTGATGTCGCGGCATTACGCGCGATAACGAGCGCCATGCCGACGCAGCCCGAGGGCGCGCGATTTTATTCGTCGGATGCGCGATCAAGACCGTTATTGATGCTCTACCTCAATACCTCGCTGCTGATTGCAGTCCTGACCAACGAGGCGGAAACCGAGCGGATGCAGACATGGCTCGGTGGGCAACCGCCGGACGATCTCGCAGTCAGCGACTGGGTCGCGACAGGGCTCTCCTCGGCGCTGGCGATCAAGATGCGCACCGGCCAGATCGGGGTCGATTACCGAGCTGACGCTCTCGCGGGATTTGCGCGACTGGCCACGGACAGCTTTGCCGTCGTTCCCGTGTCACGACGGCACTTTCGCTCGGTGGCGCGCTTTGCCGATCAATATGCGCTTGGCTTACGTGCCGGAGATGTTCTGCATCTCGCGATTTGCGCCGATCACGGTGCGACGCTCTGTACATTCGACGATCGGTTGGCCCGTGCCGGCGCGTCGCTCGAATAAATACGATGATACTTTGATCTGCATGAATGTGGCGGTTGCGAGCGGTGGGAGATCACATGAGCGAAGAACCGGATGCGGTGACGACGTCAATGCACGCGCCGGCACCGGCTGCAGGCCAACCCATAAGGGTCAGCCGTGAGGGCGCCGTGGCGGTGGGCGCGCTCGCTTTGGCAGCAGGAGCGCTCGGCGCCATCGCGATCGGAGCGCTGGCGGTGGGTACAATCGCGATCGGCAAGCTCGCGATCGGCAAGCTCGCTCTCGGCCAGGCAAGGCTGCGCGGCGGCATCATCGACGAGCTGCAGATCGCGCGACTGACAATCAAGGAGCTGCGCGTCGAGCATCTACAGGTGCCCGGAAAACCGGGCTCAACCCAGCCGGATCCGTCCAGCGAATAACCGGAACGAGTTTGCTGCTAAGCGCCCCCGCCGTATGTTGCGATCGGGACAATGGGCAGGGCCGATGGGCCGATGCTGCCGGTCGCAAGCGGCCGGCTCAGCCCTTGACACCGCCCATCGTCAGGCCCGAGGTCATCCGGCCGCGGAACAGGTAATAGATCACGACCGGCGGGATCGCATAGATGATCGCCGTCGCCATCATGTAATTCCACGGTGACTCGTCGCTGTTCAGGAACTGAGCGAGCGCCACCGGCACAGTCATGCTGCGTTTATCGGACAGTAACAGGAACTGGTACAGATACTCGTTCCAGGCCAGCAGCAGGGCGTAGGTGCCGACCGCGACCAGGGCCGGCGCCATCATCGGCAGATAGATCTTATAGTAGACCTGCCACGGCGAGGCGCCATCGACCCGCGCCGCCTCGTCAAGCTCGATCGGGATGCTCCGCCCATATTGCTGGAAGATAAAGATCGCGTATGGGGTGGCAAAGGTCACCTCGACCGCTACGATCGACCAGACATTGTTGCCGAGACCATAGCCCTGCATGATCCGATAAAGCGGGATCGCCAGAAACGAGGCCGGTATCACATAAGTCAGCAGCGCCGCGTTGGTCAGCAGCCAACCATGGCGCAGCCGCATCCGGCTGATCGAAAAGCTGACCATCGACGCAATGAACAGCGTGAAGAACACCGTCATGACGCCGATGTAGAGGCTGTTGCCAAATTGGTGCCAGAAGTATTCGAGATACCAGTAGCCTTCGGTGATCACGATCCAGAAACTGTACAGCGATGGTTTTTTCGGCCAGATATCATTGGTGAAGACGTCGTTGTGCGACTGAAGCGCCACCATCACCATGTTGTAGATCGGCGCCAGCGTCCACACGATCAGCACCGCGGCGAGCGCGAGGCACGCGGCCTCGGTCAGGATGCGGTGCAGGCGATAATTCTTTGATTTTACCGCAGCGGTGGCCGCGCTTTGCCGCGCCGCCGAGCGCTTGTCGAGCAGAACGACACTCATAGCTGCACCTCCGAGGTGCGCAATTTGCGCATCAAGATCAATACCAGCGGGATCATCAAAGGCAGAGCGGTCATGACCGCCGCCACCCCGAGATCCGGCCGAGCGATATCGAAGGCATCGCGGATGCCGAGTGTGGCCAACACATGCGTCGTCAGCGCCGGCCCCCCGCCCGAGACAAAGGTTGCCGTGTTGAAGTCGCCGAGCGTGAAGATCGTCGAGAGCAGGGTGCAGACGAGATAGAGATTGGCGAGCAGCGGGAAACTGATATGGACAAAGCGGCGCAACCCGGTGGCGCCGTCAACCTCGGCTGCCTCGTATAATTCCTGCGGGATCGACATCCGGCCGGCGAGCAGGATGACCGTCCAGAACGGCATGTTTTTCCAGATGTAGGAGACAATGACCGCGCCGAGCGCGAGCCAGCGCGAGGTGTCGAGCCAGCCCGGACCATCGATGTGGAAGACGTCCCACACGACGTTGTTCAGCAGCCCCCACTGGCTGTTCAGCATCCAATGGATCGAGATAAAGGTCGGCAAGGCTGGTACCGCCCAAGGCAGCACATAAATCATCAATAATCCTTTGACCCACCAGCCGCGGCGCATAAAGAAGCCGGACAGCAACAAAGCGCCGAACATTTTGACGTTCACGCCAACGGCCAAGTAGATGATCGTGTTGACGATCGTCATTTGAAAGATCGGGTCGTGGAACAACTCCACAAAGAGCTCGGGCCGATGCCCGAGCCATAACCCGTAGACGATCGGATAGGCGACAAACGCAAGAAATACGGCAACATAGGGTATGCAAAAGGCGATGGCCCAGGCGAATTCCGAGCCTTGGAGGCCGCCACGCCAAGTCCGCAACAGTGATCGGCGCCCCGCGATCGGGCGGCCGGCTTCGATGACCGATACGCTCGCCATGATTGCCTCTCAGCTCTGAACGATCGGGTACTTTGCCAGAATCGTTTCTATTTTCTTGAACGCTTTGTCGGCCGCTTGTTCCGCGGTCAGGCCGTTTCTGATGACATCGGCTTCGGCCGAGCCCCAAATTTGCGTAGCATTGACCTCGGCAAAGCCGGGATTGAATACCGGATAGTTGACTACGGTCGGGTCGACCAGACCTTCGCGGGCATAGGCCGTTCGGTGCGGATCGCCGGAGTTGAGCCAGAACGGGTCGGTCTTGGCCAGTGACGGATAGGGCGGCAGCCAGCGCCCCAGTCCTTGCTTTAGGTAGGCGTTTACGACCTTTGGCTGGAGCAGGAATGTCATGAATTCCTTGGCGATCTCGACATTTTTCGCCCCCTTTGGGATGAAGGCACCGCCGACCCCGAGCTGGGCTGTGTTTGGCTTTCCATCGTTGCGCGCCGGCAATCCCAGCGTCGCAATATCGTCATATTCAGCCTTATCGTGATACAGCGCGACCTCGGTAGAGATCGTGCCGTCTAAATCCATGATCATCAATTTCGAGTGGAAGGCGTTGTTGTCATCGGCATCGTTCCAGCTCAACGCGCCCGGTGGCACATACCCTTCTTTGTAGGCGGTCGCGATAAAGGCGATCGATTTGATCACCGCCTCTTTGACCGCGGGGTCGTCGAGATGCGGTTTGCCGTCCGGGGAGACGATGCCGTTACCGCCGTTGGCGATCAAAAACGCGTTGAACAAAGCGTTGCCATCAGCGGGGCCGGTCGTGGTGCACTGTATGCCCATCGAATAAACGCTGCGCATGCCCTGATTGCGCAGCTTTTGCTGCATCGGCTTAAAGAAATCCCAGAATGCGTCCCAAGTCTTCGACGCATCTGCCAGCTTGGCGCCGCTCTTCTCGACCAATGAGTTCCAGACATGAAATGGAATAACCGCTGTCTTGAACGGAATCAGATAAAAGCTGCGCTGCTTTTTAATATTATTAAAATATTGCGACGCGAGATAGGCGGTGGGATTGTATTCCGATTTGTGGGCTTCTACGACGTCGGTGGCTTCGATAATCTTGTCGTTCCAGGCGTTTTGCGGGACGAGAACCGCATCATTGACATCATGGGAGATTAGATCGGGGACATCGCCGCTGGTGAGTGCCGACACGATCTTTTGCATCAGCGGCGCAAACGGGACGAGGCTGTAATCGATCGTGTTGCCGCTCGCCTTTTCGTAATCGCTGACGACTTTGCGGAAGGCCGCATCCTCCTCAGGGATGAAGCCCTGGGTCCACCAGACGGTCGCCGTGCTCGCAGCGGCGTTCGCGATATAAGGGCGCGCCAGTGCACCTGCCGCGGCGGCCGCTAGAGAACCGCGCAACACGGAACGCCTGGTCGGAATGGCCATGATTGTCGTTCTTTCCTTCCCGCTCAAACCACATTGGCGCCGCCGGTACCTGCCGCAGCGCTTGCGCACCGACTATAGCCCGGCGCTCCGCCCAGCTCAATTCGTTATCGAGGCTTATAATCGCAGTGCGCAGCCGCCCGCTTTTTGCGTCAACCATCGGTCGCCCCGCGAGAAGCGGCAGGCCTGATTGCTCGCCGGAATTCGTCCTTTTCCGCGTCAATCGGACGCACCCCCACGCCAGGCTTTGATGCTCAGCTCTGGGCAATCAGGTATCTCGCGAAAATCGCCTCGACTTGCCTGGAGGTCTTCTGCCGTGCGACCTCTGCAAAGCAAGCTGGGTTGATCCAATGGCAACGCAGAGGTAACCGCCGATCCCGCTGGGTCAGGCCTGTTGGATCGGGTATTTCGCGTAGATCGCCTCGAGGTATTTGAACGCCTTGTCGATCGCCGCCTCCGGCGCTATGCCGCTTTTCATGACGTCGAATTCCGCGAGCGGGAACACCTGCTGGGTGTTGACCTCGGCTGCAGCGGGGTTGAAGGCTTCGTAGAGCGGCAGCGTCGGGCTGAACAGCGTCTCCTTGATGTAGGTTACCCGGTGCGGGTCTTTCGGGTCGAGACAGAACGGATCGCTCTTGGCCATGGCCGGCATCGGGATTGCCCAGCGGCCGAGCCCGCCCTTCAAATATTCGTTCAAGACCTTCGGCTCGATTACATATTTCAAGAACTCTGTGGCGACCGCCTGGTTCTTGGCTCCCTTCGGGATCACGGCGCCGAAGATCGGCAGCGGGCTCTGCAATACCTTGCCGTCATTGCCGAGCGGCATGCCATAGGTGACGATGTCGTCATATTGGTCCTTGCTGTGATAGAGCGCCACCTCGGTCGACAATGATCCGTCAAAGTCCATCACGACAAGCTTCGAATGAAAGGCATTATTGTCGTCGGCGTCGTTCCAGCTGGTGACGCCCGGCGGCACATAGCCGTCCTTATAGGGGGTTGTCAGCTTGGTCAGCGCCTTGACCGCCGCCTCCTTGACCGCGGGATCGTCGGTGTGGAGCTTACCATCGGGGGTGACCAGTCCGCCTCCGCCATAGGCGATCATAAAACCTTCGAATGTAATATTCGGATCGACGCCGGTCGCGGTCAGTTGGTAACCGTAAGCATAAATGCTGCGCATGCCCTGCGCCCGCAGCTTGTCTTGCACTGGTTTGAAAAAGTCGAGAAAGGCATCCCAGGTCTTTGGTACGTCGGCCTCCTTGTAGCCCGCCTTTTCCACCAGGGAACGCCAATAGCGGAACGGAATCGCGGCGGCCTTCATCGGGACGCCGTAGAAACTACGCTTTTTGGTGGCGTTATTATAGCAATAACTGGCGTGAAGCGCAGTGTCGATATATTGCGATTTCTGAGTCTCGACGATATCGGTTACGTCGATCAGGTTGTCTTGCCAAGCATTCAGCGGCATGAACTCGAAATCGGCGACCTCCATGACATCCGGCACCGCGCCGCTCGTCATCGCCGAGATCTCTTTCTGACGTAATGGCGCGAACGGCACAATGCTGAAATCGATCGTGTTGCCGCTCGCCTTCTCGTAATCGGCAACCATCTTGCGGAAGGCGACATCTTCCTCGGGAGCAAATCCCTGGGTCCACCACGCCGTCGCGGTGGTCGCCGCTGCATTGGCGAGGTAGGGTCGCGCCAAAGCTGCGCCCGCAGCGATGGCGAGCGAACTGCGCAACACCGACCGCCTGCTCAGACCACTCATTTGCTCTTACTCTCCTGTTCGTGTTGTGCGCCCGGATCGGCGCGATTGAATATTCTGCGCCCGGGTTAATTTAACCCGAACTACGGATAAGGGTTGAGGGGATTCCCAAAGAACCAAGGCTTTGACAGCATCGGCTTGCGAAGGCTGAGCGTCAAACCCGGGTCCAGGGAGCCCCCTCAATGGCGGTCGATATCACGGCGCTGTATTGCTGT
>JAFAOB010000283.1 GCA_019238055.1 Alphaproteobacteria bacterium | reverse complement strand
CCATTGGGGCGCCCGGCTCTATGCTGCTGCAGCCTCGGTCATCGCGACCGGAAGGCTTGTCGGAAAATCCGCTCTCCAGGCCATCCAGGACGTCATCGCCGCACCGCCGGCCGCTATCACCCCGTGACCGGGACCTGAGTAGTTACTAGCTCAGAGCTATGGAGTTCGTGTTCACTTGGTAGGTATTATTCCAAGCCGTGGCTCCCAATCCATCCATCTATTGCAAGAATCAGACACAACGAGTGAATGGGACAGCACGATAGTCTCGAAATTTTTATCTGTTAAGGCCCCACTTCCAGCAGCAACCCCTTCTATCATCGCTGCGACGGTGATGACGTCGGCACCGACGTCTTCGGCCCCTTCTGGATCAACGCTTTCTTCCCAGATAATGACAGCGCTTGATCTTGTAGTTACTACAATGGCGACAACACTCGACACGGGCGATGTAACGGCTCTGAAGACGTTTTGGAAAACGAGCCGTGGAGTCCCGCGTGAATTCGATGGCAAATTGTTGGCCCGTGGTCGATCCCAACTCAGCCGTATTTTGGACGATAACGAGAAGCGTTACATACGAGCTAAGTTTATCAGTGTAATCCAAGGAATCTGACGCTACTAGTGCGTTTGCTATATAATTCCGGAGGAATGCGGCAGTGTCGCATCGCTGGCGGCCGACCCTCGGCCGCGATTTGTCGCTCGGGCGAAACCTGCCTTATGACTGTGCATCATACGGGAAACGCGATGTCTGCTCGCTCTGCGGTTGCGACAGCCGCTCTCTGTACGGTGGTCCTGCTGAGCATTGTTTCCGCGCGCTCGGCACCACCGCGCGGCGAGGACCCCAATTGGCCATGTCAGCAGCGGCTCGTGCCGAGGCTTTCCGCCGCGGCGTATTGGAACGGCCCGTCTTTGGACAAGATCGGCGACTGGCATGCCGACCCCGATGTGGCCGATTTGGTTCGGCGCCTGGCGCCACGTCAGGTTTCGACCGAAGAAGGGCTAAAGGAGATCGCCGCGTTCGCGCACAACCTGTCGGGCGATCGTCAGCGGCGCCTGGCGCTCGCCTTTTGCGGGCTGCTCGATGAAAGCAACCGCGAGCGCGCCGATCTGATCGTGAAACTCAAGGAAATCGGGCGCCGCCAGCGCGAGCTCGCCGATCTCGTTACGCGGCTGGCGACGGAACTCGACGCCATCCCCGCCAACGCAAGCGGGGATGCCGCCGCAAGGCGCATCGACCTCGAACAGCGGCACGATTTCACCGCGCGCAATTTCGAAGAAATCCAACACACGATCCGCTATGCCTGTGAAGCTCCGGTAGCGCTCGACGCCCGCCTTGGCACCTGGGCGCGGGCACTGCAGCAGGCCGCGACGCAGTAGTGCGGTTATCGCGTCGCCGACGGATGCCGGCCTTTCATCGTGTCGAGGCCGCGCGCGTTCTTCAGGGTCGCACCGCCGAAATCGGCCGCGGTTGCATTGGCGTCGGTCAGATCCGCCCCGGTCAGGTCGGCACCCGAAAGATCAGCCTCGGACAAATTGGCGCCCCTGAGATTGGCGCCGGTCAGATTGGCAAAGCGCATCAGCGCAAAACTGAGATCGGCATCCGAGAAATCGGCGCCGGCCAAATCGGCGCCGGAAAGATCGCTCCGCATCAGCCCCATCGACTGGTTTCTCATATCCGGGGCCATTTTCGCGCCGTGGAAATTGGCGCCGCGCAGGTCGAAGCGGCCAAGCCGGGCGATAATGTGCGCTCCGGAAAAATTCGCACCCCGGAATGTCGGCGCTTCGGCGGCGGAATAGTCGAGACCGGTCGAGACGACGAGCCCGAGAAGGCTCGCATTCGAAAGATTGGCATGTGTGAGCTTCGCCCGCATGACCCAGGCGAGATCAAGCTTTGCACCGGACAGATTGGCGCCAGTAAAGTCCGTGCCCACCAATTTCGCGCCAAACAGGTTCGCCCCGGAGAGATTGGCTCCTGTGAAGTCGAAATTGCTCAAATCGAGGTTGTCGAGCGATTTGCCCGACAAATTGGCGGGTCGATTGGGGGCGGCTGCGGTCAGCAGTTTGTGGACCTGATCAGCCGTGAGATCAGCCGCCAAGGTGGGCGCCATCGCGGTCATCAGGAGCAGTATCAGGCCGAGCGCTCTGCTCATCGGTATTCAAGGGTACAATCGATATCGCCGGTGAGACCGGCAACAGCCGCCGGACAGCCTCACGCGTTCGGATGCCGCGAGGCGGTGATCACAGCCAAACGGCTGTGTCCCGGAATGGTGTTCACCCTCAGCCGTTTTTGCCATTCGTCGTTGCCGATCCGAGCAGCCCGCCTTGCTCGTTCAACAGCGGCACGCCGTAGTCGCGCAGAATAGCCGTTATTTTGGATTGCTGCGTCAGGATCACGGCATTTATCCGGCGACGCCATTCGGGCTCATTGGCGCGCACGCCCATCGCTATATGGTATTTCATGCGCGCGGCACCCGGCTCGTCCTTCAGCGGAACCAGGGTCAGCGGCAGCCTGTCGTGCGTCTTGTAGTAGCCGGCAATGGGTCCCCACAGAAAGCCGACATCAATCACCCCGGTCATGACATCCTCGACCATTTGGCGGGTCGGGGATTCGACCCGGGTATCGACAGTCAGCTGATAGGGTTTGGTATTCGCCATCAGATCGTGATGGACGAGCAGATCCGCAGGCGGTGTGGCGCTAACCACGCCGAGACGCAGTTTCGCGAGCTGCGGATCCTGCAGACCCGTAATCGCCACGCCCCTATCCGAGCGGTAGACCATCACATAGGTTGTGAAGTAATAAGGGTTCGTCGTCTGCATGATGTCGTCGCCAGCGACGGTCCCCATCACCAGATCGCAGCGCTGCGCCTGCAAGGTATTGCGCACAAACCCGACAATCTGCGGAAACCAGGTATATTCGACGTTCAGGCCAAGGGCGGACCCCATCAATTCCGCGATCTTGTTCTCGAACCCGTCTTTCTTTTGATTGGAGAAGGGCAGATTGTTGGGATCTGCACAAACCCTGAGCGCGCTGCGATCGGCAATATCGGCGGTCTGCGCCGCCACCGGCTGCCCGCTATGCACGAATCCGAGCAGCGCGGCTATCCAGCCTCTATACCGCATCGTTAATCGCCGATCCGCGGCGGCCGGCCGCGGCCAAGCGCGCCATCGGCGCGCGCCTTCAAATAGGCCCAGATGTCATCGAGATAGTCCATGACGTCCTCGACCGTGCCGAAAGGCGGCATCACGTTTTCGCTCGCGGTATTGACGTCGGTCTTGCCGTTGACAACGATTTCATTGAATTGGTCCTGGGTCATATGCTTGACCGAGTTGACGAGATCGGGCGCATAGGAGCTGCCGGCGCCGTCCGGTCCGTGGCAGCGCATGCACGATTCAGTATAGCGGCGCCAGCCGTTATAGGTCGCCTTGTCAACCTTGCCGTTTTGAATCGTATAGGGCTTTTTCGTCGATTGATCACCGTCCGCCGCAAGCACCGGGTTTGCGCCGCCCAGCATAATGGCTGCGAGGAAAAATAGCCCGGTAACCTTATGCTTGGACATGGTTGAACGTCATCGCAACGCAGCCGCATTAAAGACAAAGGGCCGGCGCCACAAGGTCGTCGGCCCCGCTCGAAGAGCTTCAGAATCAATCGGGCAACGCGAACACGGTCAAAACACCGCCGAGTTGGGTGTAATTGGAGAGCGCCTTGTACGCTCCAACCGCGCCAAGCCCCTCGGTCGCCTTGGTCAAGCCGGCCGCCATGCCGATCCCGGCCCAGCCGCCGACACCCGACAACACGGCGATGTATTGCTTGCCGTTATGCGTAAAGGTGTTGACGTTGCCGATGATCCCGGACGGCGTCTTGAACCGGTAGAGCTCCTTTCCGGTCTGCATGTCGACGGCCTTCAAATAGCCTTCGAGCGTGCCGTAGAACACCACGCCGCCGGCCGTGGCGAGCGCACCCGACCAGACCGAGAACGGCTCTGGATCCGACCACAGCATCTTGCCGGTGCCGGCGTCCCAGGCAATGAAATTGCCGAGGTTGTTGTCGCCCTGCGGCGGGAACATCGTCAAGGTCGCGCCAACATAGGGCTGCCCTGCCGTGTAGGAGACCTTGAACGGCTCGTAATCCATGCAGACGTGATTGGTCGGGACGTAGAAGATGCCGGTCTTTGGCGAGAACGCGGCCGGCTGCTGGTCTTTCGAGCCGAGAGCCGCCGGGCAGACATTCTTGTAATTGACATCCTCACCGCGCGAGCCCGGGGCGAATTGGGCGACAACCTTCGGCCGGCCGGTCTGCATGTTGATCGTGGTGGCCCAGTTGACCTTTGGGTCGTATTTCTGCGCGACCAGCAGCTCACCCGTCTCGCGATTGAGGGTATAGCCAAAGCCGTTGCGGTCGAAGTGCACGAGCGCTTTGGTCGGCGTGCCGTTCACGGGGATGTCGGCCAGGATCATTTCATTGACGCCGTCATAATCCCACTGGTCGTGCGGCGTCATCTGATAGACCCATTTGGCGATCCCGGTGTCGGGGTTGCGGGCGAAAATGGTCATCGACCATTTGTTGTCGCCGGGCCGCTGCACCGGGTTCCAGGTGCTGGGATTGCCCGAGCCGTAATAAACCAGATTCAGCTCCGGATCATAAGACATCCAACCCCAGGTATCGCCGCCGCCGATCTTCCATTGGTCCCCTTGCCAGGTCTTCAGCGACGAATTCTTGCCGACCGGCTTGCCGAGTGCGGTCGTATTCGCATCGAACAGGATCTGGTCATCGGGCCCTGCCGAGTAGGCCCGCCACGCCTTTGAGCCGTCCCTTATATTGTAGGCGGTGACGTGGCCGAGGACGCCAAACTCGCCGCCGCTGTTGCCGATCAGCACCTTGTCCTTGACGATCAGCGGCGCGCTTGTCCCGGTTTCGCCTTTTTGCGGATCGCCGTCCTTGACGCTCCACACGACATTGCCGGTTTTGGCATCGAGTGCCACAAGCGTAGTGTCGGCCTGATGCAGAAAGATCTTGCCGTCGCCATAGGCAACACCCCGATTGACCGTGTCGCAGCACATCACCGGGATCACAGTCGGATCCTGCTTCGGCTCATACTTCCACAGGATGCGGCCGTTATTGTTCAGGTCGAGGGCGAAGACATTGTTCGGGAACGGCGTGCTGATATACATGACATCGCCGATGACGAGCGGGCCGCCTTCGTGGCCGCGGAGCACGCCGCTTGAGAATGTCCAGACCGGATGCAGATTCTTGACATTGTTCTTGTTTATCTGATCAAGCGGGCTGTAACGAGTGTTGGCGTAGTCGCCGGCCGGCATCACCCATTGATTGGGATCTTTGGACAGCTGAATCAGCTGATCATTGGCGTTTGCCGCCGTCGCACCCACCGCAAATGCAATCGCGGATATCCATAAACGGAACGCGTTTCTCATCTTGTGTTTCACTCCCTAAGTCTCGAGCAGTCACCCGCACCTCCAGAGCCGGGAGAGGCGAGGACTTGCGATCCGGCAATTGCGCCGGCCCAAATTTTGGTTACCCGATCCTATGTCACTTCCGGTTGCTGGACAAGCGGTGTTAATGCAACTCGCGTTCGAACCGTCTGGCACAGAGCATCGCTCAGGCGGGCCGTTGGCGCGGAATATTGTGTTCGCAGCGCCACCGCGAGAGGACCCATTTCGGATGATCCGATAACCAGTTCGCGGCATATTCCTGGGCGCGCACGAGACACATGAGCGCGGGCATGTCCTCGACCGGCCGCTGCTCGATGCAGGAATTGGGCGACGCTTGAAGACAGAAGACAAGTACCAAAGCGGTCATTTTGGTCCTTTTGCGGCTGCTGAGGCAGATGGAATGCCGCCATAAAGAGCCGAGAACGCTTAAACCATCGTGTGTGACGGCATCGGGTAGAGGGAGGAATGAAAAAACTGCGATTGCCCGCGATTACGAGTGCCACAGCCTTGCTGTTGGCGCTCGGCGGATCGGTGTGGGTGGGAAGGGACGGCGCCGGCGCAGTGCCCGCGGCGTTGATGAAGGCCGATGTCGTTGCCGGTACTGACACCGCGCCAAGCACGACGGCATCGGCTGTGCTCGTCGCCGCAACAGCCCCCGCCCGGGACAATGATTATCCGACTGCCACCAGGGCCGATTACGTTATCGGCTGTATGGCCGCGAACGGCAACACGCGCGAAGCGCTGCTGAAATGCTCCTGCGCTATCGACACGATTGCCGGGCTAATGCCCTACGCGCATTACGAGCGCGCCGAAACAGCCCTTAGCCTGCAGCTCGGCGGCGGGGTCGGGGGTCGCGTCGGTTTGTTTCGCGATCCGCCGCAGATCAAAGCTGTGATCGAGGAGTTGCGGCGCGCTCAGGCCGAAGCGAACCTGCAGTGCCGATGACTCGCGGCATAGCGCCTCACCTAGGGGCTGCATGAACCTGCCGGCTCCGGGCATGCAGGGTTCAAAGCGGCGCGATTTCCTCGTTGGCTTGCTCCCGATTAAGCTCTTCTCTCTGTGAAGTTGCTCATAGACATGCGGGCTTTGAGATGTTGAACTGGGCGCCGGATCGAAGGAGCTTAGAACCCCAGGTCGAAGAAGCTTAGAATAATGAAGATCCGGTGGAAGATCGACTTGGCAATGTGTGGCGCATTCTTGGTTGGGCTCGGACTGGCCGGGGTCAGTGCCTATGAGATCCTCACCAGGAATGCCCTGGAGGACAGTCTTCAGAACGCGCGGATAATGATTGAAGCCGCAGCGGCCATCCGAACCTACACCGACCAAAGCATAGCGCCATTACTTGAACAGCAGATGAAGGTGGAGTTTCTGCCTCCTTCTATTCCATTTTTTGCTGCGCAGGCCAATCTTAAATTAATACAGCAGAGATTACCGGAGTATACCTATCGCGAGCCGACATTAAATCCGACCAACATAAGTGATCGGGCGGTCGATTGGGAGTCCGACATCATCAACGACTTTCGTGCCGACCCGAGCAAGCGGCAAATGGTGGTCATTCGAGACACAGCTGGAGGGCGTCTTTTAACGCTGGCCCGACCGCTCAAAGTCGCAAGCCAAGCCTGTCTCTCCTGCCATAGTACGCCGGAGAAGGCGCCGGCAACGATGGTCGCGCTTTACGGCCGGGAAAACGGCTTTGGGTGGAAGCTCGGTGAGGTCGTCGGTGCCCAAGTCGTATCTATTCCCATGACTGTGCCGCTGTCGCGGGCGTACCAGGCATTATTTTGGTTTATGGCGGCTTTGGCCGGGACCTTTATCGCCATGATCATTATCGTTGACCTGCTCCTCCGTGCGCTCGTGGTAAAGCCGGTTAGCGAGATTTCGGGGATGGCGAATAATGTCAGTATGGGAAATCTGGACGTTCCGGAATATGTCCGCGATACTGACGACGAGATCGGGTCATTGTCGAGATCTTTTAACCGGATGCGACGAAGCCTGCAGAATGCGATGAAGATGTTGGATGAACAAGGCTGAGATTGACCAAATAATGCAAAATATTGAAATAGCATGAAAGCCCAGACGATCGGACGCTATCGCATCGATGCGTCGCTTGGCGCCGGCGCGATGGGGGAGGTTTATCGCGCCTATGACCCTCTGATTGACCGTCCGGTCGCAATCAAAGTTGTGCGGCCCGAGCTGATCTCAGGCGAGGGCGCCGAGCAATGGTTACAGCGTTTCCGGCGTGAGGCTCGCGCCGCCGGGCGGCGCTTCCACCCCAATATCATCGCGATCCTCGACTTTGGCGATGATGATGGGGTGCCCTTTCTCGCCATGGAATATGTCGATGGGCAAAACCTCGATGCGGTGATCAAAGCATCAGGTCCGCTCGACCCGGCTCGCGGCGTCCGAATTATCACCCAGGTCTTGAACGCACTTGGTTTTATCCACAAGAACGGGATCGTCCATCGTGACGTCAAGCCGTCCAATATCATGGTCTTGGAGAACGACCAGATCAAAGTTGCCGATTTTGGCATCGCCCGTATCGATGCGTCGGAGTTCACGATTGTCGGCGATCTGCTGGGCACGCCGGCCTACATGGCTCCAGAGCAATTCGTCGGCGCTCCGGTCGATCAGCGGACCGATCTGTTTGCCGCGGGCGTGATCCTGTTCGAAATGCTGAGCGGCGTGAAACCGTTTCGCGGAAAGAGCATTACCGAAATATTGTGTTTGATGGAGAAGCGAGGACCCGAGGATATAGCATTGCTGAACCCTGCGGTACCCGAAGCGCTGAAGCAGGTCATTGGCAAAGCCCTGGCATTTGATCCGGCCGCTCGCTATGCCAGTGCTGACGCATTCGCGACCGCTATTGCAGAAGCCTCGGTTGCCCCGTCCGGACAAAGTCCTCC